>JAOUMU010000165.1 GCA_029881335.1 Nitrospinota bacterium
TAGCGCAGATGAAGGAGGGTGTGGCTGTCATTCAGGACAATAAGATAGTGCTGGCCAACGAGGCTATGGCCTCCATGCTCGGTTATGATCTGGATGAAATTACCGGAATAGATATCAAGCAGATTACAGGTCCGTCGGTATTTGAGGGAATTGTGAAGCTGAATAAAGAGCGGCTGGCCGGGAAGGATGTTCCGGATTGCTACGAGACCACAATACGGAAAAAGGATGGGGCCGAAGTGGAAGTATCGGTCTCAACAGGGGTGATCAACTTCGGGGGAGATCCGGCCCTCCTGAGCTCGATACGCGATATCACCGAATCCAGGCGCGCTGAGGCGGAACTGCGGACCCAGGCGGCGATCATGGAACACATCGCGGAGGGAGTGCAGATGATCCGTATGTCTGACAGCGTGATTGTCCATGCCAACCCCAAGTTCGAGCGGATGTTCGGATATGATCATGGGGAGCTTGTCGGCAAGCATGTCTCCATACAAAATATGCCCACGGATCAGACACCTCTGGATATCTCATCCCACATAATCAGTATTCTGAAGAATGAGGGTGAATGGCGCGGCGAAATATTCAACGTTAGAAAGGATGGAACGCCCTTTTGGACTCATACCACCGTCACGCGATACCAGGACACAGAACATGGAGATGTTATGCTGGTGGTGAAACGGGACGTGACCGAAACCAAGCTGGCCCGGGAGGCGCTGAAGGAAAGCGAGGAGCGGTTCAGGATGTTTTTCGATAACTCGCCGGACGCCATGTTGCTGGCGGAGGCGGACACGGGGACCCTGCTGGAAGCAAACCAGGCGGCGGAGAAGCTGTTCAAACGGCCCAGAAAGGAATTCTCCGGCATGCATCAATCCAGGCTGCACCCCCCGACTGATGAAATGATGGCGCGGGAAAAGTTCCGGAATCGTGTTAACGACCCCGACCCAACAATACCGGTTGAAAGCCAGATTTTACGGGCGGACGAAACCACGGCTCCAGTGGAGGTGACGGGGCAGCGATACATGGTTAACGGCCAGAAAGTGCTCCTGGGTGTGTTCCGTGATCTTACGGAGAGAAAGAAGGCCGAGGAAGCGTTGCGCGATAGTGAGGAGCGGTACCGGGCGCTGGTGGAAAGCTCCGACGACTGTATCTGCCTGATGGACCTTCGGGGAAAGTTTCATTTCATGAACCAGCGCGGCATGGAACTGAACGGATACAAGAGCCTGGAGGAGGTGACGGGAAAGAACTGTATGGATTTGCTAAGTGGTGAGTTTCGGCCGGTGATGGAGGGTGCCCTGAAAAGAGTCGGCCGTGGCGAAGTGTGCCATGTGCGCTACATGACCTGGTGGAAAGGGGAAAAGGAGATGTGGTGGGAGAGCATTCTAAATCCGATCCGCGGCCACGAGGGGGAGGTGACGGCGGTGTTGCGGATATCCCGGGACGTCACCGAGCAGATTAAAGCGGAAGAGGAGTTGTGCCGTAATCAGGAGATTCTTGAGGCGATCAGCCAGGCGCAGTCCCGGTTCATTCTTGGCGAGAAGGCTGAAATAATGTTCGAGGGGCTGCTTAAACGGATCACGGCCCTGTCCAGGAGTGAATTCGGATTCATCGGGGAGGTTCATTATGACGAGGCCGGGAAACCGTATCTTAAGATTCACTCCATTTCCATCATGTCAGGTGACAAGAAGGCGAAGAAGTATATGAAGAAGTGGTTCCGTCGTGGCATGGATTTGAGCGAACTGAATTCGCTATACGGCGCCGCTTTGACCACGGGGGAGTACGTGATCAGCAACGATCCCGCCGCCGATCCGAGGTCCGCCGGCCTCCCTCATGGCCATCCGGCGCTGAATTGTTTTTTCGGGGCGCCTCTCAAACGGGGGGAGACTCTGGTGGGAATGATCGGGCTTGCCAACCGGCCTGGCGGATATGAAGAGAGCATGAAAGATTTTCTGGAGCCGTTCATCGCCACTTGCGCCAGTATGATAGAGGCCAACCGGGCCGATTCGCGGCGCCTGGCGGCGGAAAAAGCGGTGCGGGATAGCGAGGCGTTGTTCGAACGCCTTTTCTCCACCACCCACATGAAGCTGGCGCTGCTGGACCGGGATATGAGGTTTGTGAAGGTCAATAAAGCGTACGCCGAGGCGGACGGAAAAGAGGAGAGTTCTTTCCCCGGCAAGAATCATTTCGAACTATATCCCAACGAAGAGAACGAGCGAATATTCCGGAAAGTTGCGAGCACCGGAGAAACGTACACCTGCTATGCCAAGCCTTTCATATATGAGAACAATCCGGAGCGGGGAATCACATATTGGGATGTGAGCGTACAGCCCCTCAGGGAAGGCGCCGGAAATGTCTCCGGGCTGTTGCTGAGCCTTTTGAATGTCACAGAACGGAAACAGGCCGAGGAGCAGGCCAGGGTGCGCCAGCAGCAGCTGATCCATGCGGACAAAATGAAATCGCTGGGGATTTTGGTGGCGGGAGTGGCCCACGAGATCAACAACCCTAACAGCTTCATCGCGGTGAACGCGCCTCTGCTCAAAAGGATCTGGGAGCAGGGGACGCCTTTGATGAAAAAGAGCTTGGAATACAATAATGGCGCCATGCTGGGGGGGATGCCCATGTCCCGGGCGCTGGAGGCGGCGCCGAAACTCCTGGATGGGATATCGGAAGGGTCAAAGCGAATCCAGATAATCGTTGAGAAGCTCAAGAATTTCGCCAGGGTGGAGCCGGGCTCCAAGCGGAGACCGGTCGACATGAACTCCGTGGTGGAGTCTTCGGCGCTCCTGTTGGCGAGCCTGATAAAAAAGCATACCAGCAATTTCGTCTTGCGGCTGGGGGCTGGAGCGCCCCCCGTGATGGGTAGCCAGATAGAGATGGAACAGGTGTTGATAAACCTTATCAGCAACGCCCTGCAATCACTGGATGACAAGGATAGGGAAGTCACGGTGGAAACCGGGTTTGACCAGCAAAGGGGAGTGGTGCTGGTGACGGTGCGCGACCAGGGATGCGGGATCGCCGAAGTGGACCTGGGGAGGATAACCGATCCGTTTTATACTACCAGAAGAGAGATGGGGGGTACAGGGCTTGGGCTTTCGGTATCCTTCGGGATCGTGCGGGATCATGGCGGAATAATGCGATTTGACTCCAAACCAGGAGTTGGCACCTCTGTGACACTGGAGTTTCCCGTCAGCAACGGAGGTATGCCATGAACAAAGAAGAGATGAGCCCGAAGCTGCCGGTGTTGCTGGTGGATGACGAGCCTTTCCACCTGGAGAGTTGCTCGGCGCTGCTGTATGGCTGTGGAGTGACCAACCAGGTGAGGATATCCGACAGCCGCGAGGTGATCCCGTTTCTTGCTGGCACTCCCGTGGAGCTGGTGGTGATGGACCTGCTGATGCCCTACATGGGGGGAAGGGAGTTGCTGGGTAAAATCGCGGTCAGGTGGCCAGATATACCAGTGATAATCATGACCGGGGTGGGGGAGCTGGACACAGCCGTGGAGTGCATGCGCAATGGCGCCTACGACTACCTGCAAAAGCCGGTGGATGGCAGCCGGTTCACCGCCACCGTCACCCGGGCGCTGGAGTTTGGCGGACTGAGACGGGAGAACAGCTCGCTAAAACACCATCTGCTGTCTGACGACCTGGAAAATCCGGACGCGTTCCGGGAGATCGTCTCCGGGGACAGGGCGATGCGGGCCATTTTCCATTATGTGGAGTCCATCGCCAAATCATCATTCCCGGTACTGGTAACTGGAGAAACAGGGGTGGGCAAGGAGCTGGTCGCCAAGGCGATCCACCTGGCCAGTGGAGTGAAGGGAGCATTCGTGCCGGTGAACACCGCCGGCCTGGACGACAGCATGTTTTCCGATACATTGTTCGGCCACATGAAGGGGGCGTATACCGGCGCCGATCAGGACCGTAAGGGGCTCATCGAACGGGCGGCGGGGGGAACTTTGTTTCTGGATGAAATTGGGGATCTGTCCGAGGCGTCCCAAGTGAAACTTTTGAGGCTGTTGCAGGAGCGCGAGTTCTACCCGCTCGGCTCTGACGTGCCGAAGATGAGCCAGGCCAGGATAGTCACGGCTACCCAAAAGGACGTATATGAAGCCAAGGAAAATGGAACATTTCGTAGTGACCTTTTCTACAGGCTACAAACCCACCACATCCATATACCACCGCTGAGAGAGCGTCAGGACGATATACCGGCGCTGATAAATCATTTCCTGGAGTCGGCTTCCATCGACCTGGGTAAGAAAAAGCCAACACCACCGATGGAATTGTATGCCCTGCTTTCCAACTACCATTTCCCGGGGAACGTGCGAGAAATGCAAAGCCTGATCCAGGACGCCGTGAGCGTGCACAAGGGCAAAATCCTCTCTATCCAGGGGATACGGGGAAAACTGA
>JAOUMU010000062.1 GCA_029881335.1 Nitrospinota bacterium
GCGAAATTGTCCTTAGAAAGGAGGTGATCCAGCCGCAGGTTCCCCTACGGCTACCTTGTTACGACTTCACCCCAATCATCAATCACACCTTAAACGGCCCCCTCCCTTGCGGGTTGGGTTACCGGCTTCTGGTGCAACCAACTTTCGTGGTGTGACGGGCGGTGTGTACAAGGCCCGGGAACGTATTCACCGTAGCATGCTGATCTACGATTACTAGCGATTCCAACTTCATGAAGTCGAATTGCAGACTTCAATCCGAACTGGGGCCGGTTTTTTGAGATTAGCTCCACCTTGCGATTTAGCGACTCTTTGTACCGGCCATTGTAGCACGTGTGTAGCCCTGGACATAAAGGCCATAATGACTTGACGTCGTCCCCACCTTCCTCCGGCTTATCACCGACAGTCCCCCTAGAGTAGCCCGGCATTATCCGCTGGCAACTAAGGGCGGGGGTTGCGCTCGTTGCGGGACTTAACCCAACATCTCACGACACGAGCTGACGACAGCCATGCAGCACCTCTATCGCAGTCCGAAGAGGGCTCCTGTTTCCAGGAGCTTTCCACGACAGTTCAAGCCCAGGTAAGGTTCTTCGCGTTGCGTCGAATTAAACCACATGCTCCACCGCTTGTGCGGGCCCCCGTCAATTCCTTTGAGTTTCAGCCTTGCGACCGTACTCCCCAGGCGGAGCGCTTAATGCGTTAGCTACGGCACAGAAGGGGTCAACGCCTCCCACACCTAGCGCTCATCGTTTAAGGCCAGGACTACCGGGGTATCTAATCCCGTTTGCTCCCCTGGCTTTCGCGTTTCAGCGTCAGTACCGACCCAGAAAACCGCCTTCGCCTCTGATGTTCTTCCCAATATCTACGCATTTCACCGCTACACTGGGAATTCCGTTTTCCTCTGTCGGTCTCAAGCTCGCCAGTATCAAAAGCAGTTCCCAGGTTGAGCCTGGGGATTTCACTTCTGACTTAGCAAGCCGCCTACACGCCCTTTACGCCCAATAATTCCGAACAACGCTTGCCCCCTCCGTATCACCGCGGCTGCTGGCACGGAGTTAGCCGGGGCTTCCTCCAGCGGTACCGTCAACCTCGGGGGGTATTAGCCCCCGAGGGATTCTTCCCACTTGACAGAAGTTTACAACCCGA
Source organism: Nitrospinota bacterium (assembly GCA_029881335.1). Classification (GTDB taxonomy): domain Bacteria; phylum Nitrospinota_A; class UBA7883; order UBA7883; family UBA7883; genus JAOUMU01. The sequence continues at coordinate 1,144 of JAOUMU010000062.1, forward strand.
AGGCCTTCATCCTTCACGCGGCGTTGCTGCGTCAGGGTTTCCCCCATTGCGCAATATTCCTCACTGCTGCCTCCCGTAGGAGTCTGGACCGTATCTCAGTTCCAGTGTGGTTGATCATCCTCTCAGACCAACTAACCATCGTAGCCTTGGTAGGCCATTACCCCACCAACTAGCTAATGGTGCGCGAGCCCATCCTAAAGCGGTAGCTTATAAATAGAGGCCACCTTTAATCCACGAACCTAGGTCCGCGGATACAATTCGGTATTAGCCCGCCTTTCGGCAAGTTATCCCAAACTCTAGGGCAGGTTACTCACGTGTTACTCACCCTTGCGCCACTTTACTAGCTTCCCGAAGGAAACTTTCTCGTTCGACTTGCATGTGTTAGGCACGCCGCCAGCGTTCGTTCTGAGCCAGGATCAAACTCTCCAGTTTAATCTCTGCTCCTGTGAAAACCATAAATGGCTTCCACGGGTTTTTTAAATTCAAAATTGACTGCCCAAAACCGCTTGCGCGGCCTTGGGTCTCAAACCCGCATTCACTCGCTTATAAAAGCGCGCTCCCTCAATTTCAAAGAACCACCTCGCCGCCGTTTGTTTTGGCCGCGAATTAGTAACTCTATCGGAATCGCTTCCGACTGTCAATCACTTATTTTACGCTCCGGCGTTTTTTCTCGCCGACGCATCCCTAAGGCCATATAAAACCGAACGTAGCCGCCTGCCGGTTTTGAATTCCGGAGGCAATTCGCTTGGTAAAATTCAGTCTAGGGGATGATTAACCAGCCACTTTTGCTTCACGAGTTAAGTATAGGAACAGGCGGCCTACATGTCAACATAACTCGTAAACTATTGTGTATTCTCTTTGATATCAATCTGTTTAGTTTCAACCAACTCTGTGCGACCTGACTTCGGTGGTGAATACGGGCCATCTCACGGCTGCTTTTACACCTTTTCCGGGTAGCGTCCCCCATTCCCAAATCAAATATCATTTCTCCATTGAGAGACGCGGCGGAAATACCGGCAGCATCTGTGCCACCACCGAGAGGAAGGGGAGCAACCCAAACACCATCCTGAACCCTTATCATCCATGCCCAGCGGCGCCCTTATCCCCCTCTATTGATCGTCTGTTCGACGCAGGCTCTCTCATGGGCATCAGGCCCATCTTCCCTTTCCACCCTTTATGCAATACCATTTCCCCATGCGACGCCAAGAAAAGAAAATCAGGGAGAGCGCCCGAATAGGCGAACTGCTCGCCTCCACCACCATAGGCCGACTGGGCACATCCGGGCCGGATGGCCCTATGATCAAGCCGGTCAACTTCATCTTCGTGGACGATTGCTTCTATTTCCACAGCGCCTTGACAGGGGAGAAGATCCGCCATATAAAAGCGGACCCGCGAGTCGTGTTCCAGGTGGAGCGTCTGCTGGAGTACATCCCAGCCGAGGGGAAGCCATGCAAGGCAAGCCAGGGTTATGAATGCCTCATAGCGCGTGGCCGCGCCGAATTCGTGGAAGCGCCGGAGAGGAAAGTCATTATCCTCAACGCCCTGATGGGCAAGCATCAGCCTGACGGGGGATATCGGTCTGTGACCGCCGAGGACGCTGAGAGCGTGGCTGTGATTCGCATTCGAGTGGAAAACATATCCGCCAAACACTCCCCCATCCCTTAAGGCTCCCCAAAGACTTAAGGCTTCTTAAAACCGGCCGACGTTTTGAGTGCCACCTTCTGTCGGAAGTGTCTTTTGCTCATGATGAAATCGCTTCAGCAGCCTTCATCCCCTGCCAATTACCCGGCAAAGGGATGTACAATAGGGCAATTTTTCTGAATTAGATGTATCTTTAACACCCATGACGATCAACTTGAGCCTGGAAGGGGTCCTTGCCCGCTTGCGGGATTCCTCCGCTCTGATCAGCTTAAACGGGCTGACGCTGCCGGTGAAGGCTCTGGTTGTCTCCGCGCTGGCCAAGCGGATTCACAGGCCCCTGGTGGTGGTAGAGGACAAGGAATCCCGCGCCGAGGAGTTCCACGAGGCTCTTTCGTTCTTCCTACCCGGATCACAAAAGCCCAGGCTCATGAGGTTCCCCGCCTGGGAGACGCTCCCATACGACGACCTCTCCCCCCACCCGGCCACCAGCGGGCTGCGGCTGGAAACAATAAACGACCTTGCCCAGGGCTCCGACGGCTTTATCATGACCACCAGCGTGGAGGCCCTTCTCCGCCGCGTCGTTCCCCCTGCCGAGGTGAAAAAGGCCACTATGCAGATCAAGGCTGGCAGCGCCCTGGATCTGGAAAAGTTATCCACCCAGCTGGCGCGGACCGGATACAAAAGATGTGATCTGACCGAGGAGCCGGGTGAGTTCTCCATCCGAGGGGGGATAATGGACATATACCCCGGCGCGGCTAGGGGCCCGTTCCGGCTGGAGCTTTTTGGCGATTCGGTGGAATCGATCCGCCGCTTTGATCCCGCCACTCAACGATCCGCCGAAGGGCTTGTGTCGATAGTCATCCCCCCGTTTCGCGAAGTCTTTTACTCCTCCCGGCACGATCCGGCCCAGGCTTTCGCCGACCACATGAGCCAATCCGGCGCCCTGCAAAACGGGAAGCGGATAACGGAGCTGTTGCGGGCGCAGACCTTTTTCGCGGGGATGGAGAGCCTGGCGCCATTCTTTTTCGATGGCCTGGATTCCATGTTCGATGTCTTGCCCCCGGAAGTTGTGTTTATCCTGGATGAGGAGGAGGATATTTTCGCTCATCTGGCCGAATTCGAGGAACTGGTGGAAGAAGAGCACCAGGAGAGGGTCTCCACTATGACAGAAGTGGCGCCCTGCAGGCCAGGCACGCTCTTTTTGGGCCGGGAAGAGGTGGAAGAGAAACTGGCCTCCGGGACGCGGCTCTCCCTGCGTGAGCTTGCCATGGAGGGCGAGGGAGAGGAGAGCGTGACCATACACACAAGCTCCACCCAAAGATACCTGGGGGATGTGGCGCGCTTTACCACAGACCTGGAGAAGATGATACAGGATGGCTACACGGTGGCCCTGGCCGCTTCCACCAGAGGAGGGGCGGAGCGGATGGAGGACCTGTTAAAGGAACGCGATTTCGGCGCCAAAGTGGTGGGGGAAAAGGAGCGGGTGAAGCTGTTCGAGGGGCTTTTGGACCCACAGGCGCTTCTGTTTGAAAACCGCCTGTTCATCCTGGAGGGGGCGCCGGTCCGCGGCTTTATCATCCCCCCTGGAAAGTGGGCAGTGATCACGGAGGACGAGATTTTCGGGAAAACCCGCAAGGCCAAAAGAAGGGCGGTCCCTGTCAGCCGGGTATTCACCACCGATCTTCTGGACCTGAAGTTAGGTGACATAGTGACCCATAAGGTTCACGGCGTGGGGAAGTATATCGGTGTCAGGGAGATGACCATAGCCGATACGGCCGACGAGTATCTTGAGATAGAGTACGCCCAGAACCAGCGGCTGTACCTGCCGATCCACGGTATCGACATGATCGACAGGTATATGGGCTCTGGAGGCGTGATCCCGCCACTGGACAGGATGGGGGGAGTCACGTGGAAAAAAACCAGGGGCCGGGTGAGAAAGGACCTGATGGAGATGGCAGGGGAACTGATGAAAATCCAGGCGGCCAGGGAACTGGCGCAGGGTCACGCTTTTTCCCGGGACGGTCAATTCCATCATGAATTCGCCGACACGTTCGAATTTTCCGAGACCGAGGACCAATTGGCCGCCATAGAGGACGTGACAGCGGATATGGAGAAGCAGAAGCCCATGGATCGGCTGGTGTGTGGCGACGTGGGGTACGGCAAGACAGAGGTGGCGCTGAGGGCGGCGTTCAAGGCGGCCTATGACGGCAAACAGGTGGCCGTGCTGGCGCCTACCACCCTGCTGGTCCAGCAGCATTTCCAGACCTTTTCGGAGCGGCTCCGGGCCTTTCCTGTCACGGTGGAGTCGGTCAGTAGATTCAAAAGAAGGAAGGAGCAGCTCCTGACGCTGGAAAGGGCGGCCAGAGGCGATGTGGACATACTGATCGGCACTCATCGTCTCCTGCAAAAGGATGTGGCTTTCAAGAACCTGGGATTGGTTATAGTGGACGAAGAGCAGCGCTTCGGCGTGCGCAACAAGGAAAAGCTGAAGACGATGATGACCGGGGTGGACACCTTGATCCTCACCGCCACGCCAATCCCGCGGACACTGCACACGTCCCTGATGGGGATAAAGGAGCTGTCGGTGATAGAGACTCCCCCGGTGGACAGACAGGCGATCCGCACCTTCACCGCCAAGTTTTCCGACAAGGTGATCCGGGACTCGATCATGCGGGAGCTGGACCGGGGCGGGCAGACGTTCTTCGTTCACAACAAGGTAAGATCGATCCATTCCATGGCCCGTTATCTGGGCAAGGTGGTCCCGGAGGCCAGAGTGGGAGTGGCCCATGGGCAGATGAGGGAGCGGGAACTGGAAGAGGTGATGCTCGATTTTGTGGATCGGAAGCTTGATGTATTGCTGGCCACCACCATCATAGAGTCCGGGCTGGATATTCCCTCGGCGAACACCATCCTGATAAACCGGGCGGATCAGCTGGGGCTCTCCCAGCTTTATCAATTGCGTGGACGGGTGGGCCGGGAGAGACATCGGGCTTACTGTTATTTCATGGTGCCGGGTGGAACCAGGCTCAAGCCCGCAGCCAAAAAGAGGCTCAAGGCCCTGGAGGAACTGACAGAACTGGGGGGCGGATTCAAACTGGCGGCGCGGGATATGGAGATCCGGGGCGCGGGAAATCTGCTGGGGTCCCAGCAATCGGGGCACATCGACGCAGTGGGGTTTGAGACCTATCGGCGGATGGTGGAGGACGCCGTGCGGGAGCTGAAGGGCGAGCCGCCCAAAGAGGAATTCGGCGTGGAGCTGTCAGTGGGATTTTTCGGCAAGATACCAGTGGAATATGTGCCTGGAGTGAGCCAGAGGATGGAGCTTTATGGCAAGATCAACGGCGCGGCGGACGCCGAAGCCCTGGAGCTGGTAGAGGCGGAGATGCGCGACAGATTCGGCCCCCCACCGGATGAAACGCGGGCGTTGCTGGCCCATGCCCGGATCAAATCCTTGTGCCGGGCGCTTAAAATTGAAAAAGTGGATATGGTGCGAGACCGGCTCTACCTGGTCTTCGCTCCTTCAACGCACCTTTCGCCGGCCACTCTGGTCACTGCCTCATATGAGCGCAAGGAGAGCATACGGTTCGTATCGGAAAACACTGTGGAGTACAAGCTGGCTGGGGGCGCGTGGCAGGATCGGGCCAGGAAAATGTCCGGATTTTTATCGTTTCTGCTGGAAAAAAGCGGATGAAACGCCTGGGGCAAGATTAAAGTATCGCTTTTTAGGTTGTCGCCACAGGGCATGGCTCAAAAATGATAAGATATTACGCGAGAGAACTCTGGCTTAACTCGCCAAAACACAGCTTGGCGCTATTGATCATTAATTAAAAAAGCGAATGAAAAAAATTCTGTTTTTGTTGGTATTTGCCGCGGCGGTGGGCGGAGCTGCGCTGTGGTATCAAACGACGCGCACACCCCCTCCGGCGGCCCCGGCGGCGCCTCAAAAAGATACCGTGGTGGCCATTGTGGGCTCCAGGAAGCTTACCCTCAAAGAGTTCGAGAAAGAGTATTTGCGTTATCTTGCCTCCCTGAACATCGACAAGCCCACGGGGGACGAGGATGACGTGAAGATAAAGAAGGTTGTGCTCAACAAGATAATAGAGGAGCTTTTCCTGGAGGAGGAGGCTGACAGGAAAGGGATCATAGTGGCGGACACCGATCTGGACCTGGAGATAAGCGAGCTTTTGGGCTCAGAAGACGAATTGGATCGTGAACGCATAATGGCCACCCGACACAATGTCGACTTCAAGGAATGGAGGAGCAAGATCCGCCAGGGCATGCGGATAAAAAAGCTTATGATGGAGGAGGTTGACTCGAAGGTGAGCGTTAGCGACCCTGATATTGAGGCTTACTTTAAGGAAAACAAGAAGAGCTTTCAATGGCCGGAGCGGGTGCGCGCCTTGCAGATCATGGTCCGGGAGGAGAGCGCTGCCAAGCAGGTCCGGGGCGAGTTGGTTGAAAAGCTGCACACATTGAAACAGGCTCAACTGAAGCTGAAGCGGAAAAACAGGAGCAGCCAGGATGTTCAGAAAGCCATGGAGGAGTACTTCTCCGCGTTGGCCAGGGAAAAGTCTCAAAGCCCTGACGCGACCAAAGGAGGCAACCTGGGATTTTTCAGCCGTGGCCAGATGCCCTCGGAATTCGAGAACGCGGTGTTTGCGCTGAAGGTGGGGGACATTTCCGAGGTGGTGGAAACTATCCATGGTTTCCATATCTTCCTGCTGGCGCGCCGCGAGGCTCCCAGGGCGATGAATTACGAGGAAGCCCGGGAGAATATTGTGTATATTTTGATGGAAAGCAAAAGAGAAAAGGAGTTTTCGGATTGGATAGAAAACCTGAAGAAAGAGACCAGAGTAAAGGTGGATACCCAGGCCATATTGCATCGCGAACCTTAGCCCTGTACCTGCTGGCGTCTTTGTGGGCAAGCCCCATGGCGTCGGCGGAGATTGTAGACCGGATAGTGGCCAATGTGAACGGATCCATCATACTGCTATCGGAGGTGGAGGGGAAGCTGGCCACTCTGCGGGAGTTGAAATACAGACAGGGGGTGGATATACCGGAGGAGAGCCTTACCGAGAGAAAGGTCCTCTCCGAAATGATCGACGAGAAACTTATCACCTCCTACGCCAAGGAAAAGGAGATAAGCATAAAGGAATCGGAAGTGGACCTGGCGGTGCAGAATATCAAGGAAAGGAATAACCTTAGTGACGAGGATTTCGACCAGGCTATGAAAGCCCAGGGAACATCCCTGGAAAAATTCAGGGAAGAGCTGAAAAACCAGATACTGGTCCAAAGAGTGATGAAGCTGGAAGTGGACATTGTAACGCCCACGGAGAACGACGCCAAATCCTACTATGAACGGCACGCGGAGGAGTTTATGGGTGAGGGACGAGTCCGGGCCCGGCATATCCTGATCAAGATTCCCGCAGAAGGAGAGGAAGCGGCCAAACAGAAGATCCTCAGCATAAGGGAGAAGATCAAGTCCGGCGCCAGCTTCGCAGATATGGCGAAGGAATATTCCAACGACCCTTCCGGCCCGACAGGCGGCGAGTTGGGCTGGTTCCACATGGGGGATGTGGTGCAGGCTTTTGGGAAGGCGGCCTTTGCGCTGAAACCGGGAATGATGAGCCAGCCGGTGCGCACAGGCTTTGGCTATCACCTTATCCAGGTTTTGGAAAAGGAGAAACTGGAGCCGGTGGCCTTTGCCCAGGTGGCCGAAAAGATCAAGGAAAAGCTTACGCAACAGGCCTTCGTGAGCAACAGAACTGAGTGGCTGGCCCGAATGCGCAGCGAGGCTTTTATAGAAATAATGTTTTGACGGAAGCTGTATGACCAAAGAGAAGATAAAGGTACTCGGGCTGGTGTCCGGAGGGCTGGACAGCCATCTGGCCACGAGGATAATGAAGAAGCTGGGATATGACATAACGGCGCTCAACTTCACCAGCCCTTTTTGCAACTGCACCCGCAAGGACCATGGATGCAAGAACGAGGCGGCCAGGCTGGCCGAGGAGCTGGGGATCAAGGTGCAAATGGAGTTTATGGGCCAGGAATACATAGACCTGGTGCGCAATCCGAAGCATGGCTATGGCAAGAATATGAATCCGTGCGTGGACTGCAGGATCATGATCTTTCGCAGGGCGAAGTCGGTGATGGAGAATATCGGCGCGGCGTTTATTTTCACCGGCGAGGTGGTGGGGCAGAGACCCATGTCCCAAAAAGCCGTCCGCATGGCGCTTATCGACAAGGAAGCTGGCCTGAGCGGAATGGTGGTGCGCCCCTTGAGCGCCCGGATTCTGCCGCCGACCATTCCGGAGATAAACGGACTGGTGGACAGGGAGAAGATGCTGGCGATCCAGGGGAGGTCTCGCAAGGACCAGATACGCATAATGAGGGACGAATATGAGGTGACGGAAAACCTCTGCTCCTCCGGCGGATGCTCACTCACCGACCCGCAATTCGCCCACCGCATGAAGGACCTGCTGGAGAACGACTCCGCCGCTTCGGTCAAGGACGCCAGGTTCCTGCGGGTGGGAAGGCATTTTCGGGTGTCCCCCGGGATAAAGGTTATCGTGGGGCGCGACGAAAATGAAAACGACCGGTTGGAGAAAATGGCCGGCGAAAGGGACTTTCTTTTCATGCCCGAGGAGGTGCGGGGGCCGCTTTCCGTGGTGAAGGGCGCTTTTGGCAAGGAGGATCTGGACCCGATCTGCAAGGCCGTGGCGCGCTACTGCCCCGGCGAAGATGGCAGAACCGTCAAAATAAAATATAAAATGAAGAGCGGGACGAGGGAATGGCGTCATACCGCCTCCCCCGCCACAGAGGCCGAGCTTGCCGCCTGGCGGGTGTGACCCGGTGGGGCGCGCGACCCGGAACATAACAGGGAGATTAGATCCATGAACCAGTTTAGAAGAGTGTACCTGGATAACAACGCCACCACTCCGATGAGAGCGGAGGCGCTGGAAGCTATGCTTCCTTATATGAGTGACAACTTCGGCAATCCTTCTTCGGCCCACAGCTTTGGTCGGCCGATCAAAGCCAGAATAGCCGAGGCGCGGGAGGTCATCGCCGCTGGCATAGGCGCCAGTCCACAGGAGATTTTATTCACCGGCGGCGGCACCGAGGCGGACAACCTGGCCATCAAGGGATGCGCATGGGCCCACAGAAGCGATGACCGGCGCAGGATAGTCACTTCGGTGGTGGAGCATCCGGCGGTACTGGAAGTGGTCCGATACCTGGTAAAAAGGCAGGGATTCATCTCCACCCATGTGAAAGTGAACGGGCAGGCCCTGGTGGACCCGATGGATGTGGAACAGGCCTGCGGAGAGGACACTTTGATGGCTTCCATCATGCTGGCCAACAACGAGGTGGGCGCCATCCAGCCGATCGCAAAAATCGCCGAGGGGGTGAAAAAGCATGGCGCATTCTTCCACACCGACGCCGTGCAGGCATTCTGCAAGATACCAGTGAACGTGGATGAGCTGGGTGTGGATATGATGTCCCTCTCCAGCCACAAGATAAACGGCCCCAAGGGAGTGGGCGCCCTGTACGTGCGCAAGGGAACGAAGCTTGACGCCACAAACCATGGCGGCCATCACGAGCGCAGCATGCGCGCCGGCACGGAAAACGTGGCGGGCATCATCGGATTCGCCAGGGCGGCGGAGCTGGGGCTGGCGGAAATGGAAAAGAACTCTATCCACCTGGCGGCCATGCGCGATGAACTGCAACGGCGCATTATGAGCCAGATCCCCTTCGCCCGGCTCAACGGCCCGGAAAAAGAAAGATTGCCCAACACGGTGAACATCAGCTTCGAATGCGTGGAGGGAGAGGCGCTGCTTATCAACCTGGACATGGTGGGTATCGCCATATCCACAGGCTCTGCCTGCTCCTCCGGCTCTCTGGAGCCTTCCCACGTGCTGATGGCCATGGGCATTCCCACGGAAGTGGTTCACGGCAGCCTGCGCTTCTCCTTCGGCCACTTCAACACCATGGAAGATGTGGATTATGTAATGACTCACCTGCCGCGAATCATAAATACAGTCCGGGAAATATCTCCGCTGTGGGACTTGCAAAACCAGAAAGTGATAACCGTGGACGAGGCGGCCAAAGGCGCCCATTACGCGGGACATTGACATAAGTAAGCCGGAGAATCTTTATCAAGAGAGCCTTTTGTTCAACAGGACTTCTCTCGATTAAACTGCTCCCCTCAACTTGTCAATCTGCCGTGGAATAGGAGGTGAGCGGGATGGAATACGATGTGGTGGTGGTCGGCGGCGGTCTGGGGGGATTAACCGCCGGGGCGCTGCTGGCCCGCGAGGGAAAGAAAGTCCTGTTGCTGGAGCGCCACTACCGTCCAGGAGGGTGCGCCACGGTGTTCCGCCGGGGGGATTACCAGGTGGAAGTGGGGCTGCACGAGCTGGATGGGCTCCACGAGGAGGACTTCAAGCGCGAGCTCTTTTTGGAGCTGAAAGTCTTCGACCATGTGGAGTTCATCAGGCTGCCGCAGTTCTATCGCTTCGTCAATGGCCGGGTGGATGTCACCGTACCTGAGGGATACAACGCGGCCATTCATGCCTTTGTCTCCCGCTTCCCCGATGAGGAGAAGGGAATTCGCAAGTTCTTCGCCAAGATCCGCGCCATCGGGGAGGAAGCCGCGGCCGTGCCAAAAAAGGGGATCATGGCGCTGCTGGCGTTGCCGCTATTGCCCCTCCTGTACCCTAACCTGGTGTTCAATATGCGTCGACCTCTGGGGGCTTATGTGGACTCGCTTTTCCAGGATGGCGACCTGAAGCTGGCCCTGCTGGCCAACCTGGGTTATTACCATGACGACCCATATTCCGCCTCCATGCTCTATTACTCCATAGCGCAGATGAGCTATATGAAAGGCGGCGGCCATTTCATCAAGGGGGGGAGCCAGAATTTATCGGATTACCTGGCATCCATCATCAGAGACAACGGCGGGGAGGTGAAGCTGCGCCACCAGGCCACAAAGATCGTGATGAAAGATGGAAAAGCTTCCGGCGTGGAATACATCCGCGTCTCTGGCGAAAGGGGAAAGGTCCACACCGCCGAATGCCGCGCGGTGGCGGCCAACGCCTCCATCCCCGATGTGGTGAACAAGCTGGCGCCGGAAGCGTTCCGGGAGGAATACAGCAGCAGGATAAACTCCATGAAGGCGGCCTGCTCCTTCTTCTGCGTATACATCGGATTTAACAAAACCCCGAAAGAGATGGGAAATCCCGCCTACTCCACCTTTGTGCTGGAGGATTCGGTCAAGTCATTAAAAGACCTGTACGATCCGGAAAAGCTGGATATGATCGACAAGGGCTACGTATTCGTTGACTACAGTCAGATAGACTCCGGCCTGGCCCCGGAAGGGAAAAGCCTGGGAGTGATAGTGTCCGCCGACTACCTGTCGCGTTGGGAGGGGCTCTCCAGGGAAATGTACCAGACGAAAAAGAAACACCAGATGGACAATCTGCTGAACCGGCTGGAAAAGCTGATTCCGGGAGCCAGGGAGCATATCGAATATATGGAGGCTTCCACGCCGGTGACAATGAAGCGGTTCACCGCCAATCCTGGCGGCGCGGCATATGGCTTCGCCCAGGTTCCGGGGCAAGCCGGATTGAGTCGACTGCCCAACAAATCGCCGGTGGAAAACCTTTACTATTGCTCCGCATGGGGCATGCCTGGTGGGGGATTCTCCGGGGCCATCTTCGCCGGACGGGATTGCGCCAGAAAAATATCGAGGAAGCTAGGTGGCTGATGGCTGAGCTAAAGATCCCCATGGTGAGCCGGGCGAAGCATGCAGGTTTTTTAGCGCCGGGGGAAGATGAACTCCTAGGCTGGATAATTCATATGGAATGGTGTCATTCCGGGCCAGATCCGGAAACTGGCGAAAAAAGGCCGTCACGCCGGATCAAGCCCGGCAGGACGGCCTTGCGTCGCGTTGGCTCCAGGCGCGTAAGCTACCGATAACATACCTGTTTCTCTGCGATTGCTTGTTCATTATCGATCATTGATGAATAATCCTTGTCGGCAATCCCCCACCCACTCACCAAGTATACTTCACCGTATAGTTCACCACCGCCTCACCATCGGGGGCCACTGTGACGGGGAAATGGATCGTTCGAGAATCCTCCCTGGTCCACTTGGCGCTGGTTTGCAGGATATCCCAATTCACCCAGCGATACATCCGCTCCTGGGCTGTCACTGTTACCGCCTCCTTTTTGTGGTTGCGGATTTTAATTTCGATCGTCTCGCTCATCGTCTTTCGGGAGGTGTCCACCTTGAAGTCCACCTGCCTTCGCTCCCCTACCACGTCGAACGCCCGGCCCAGTTTCACCAATACTTTTTCATCCTTCGGTGTGTGCTTTATCACATCCTCGCCGATGAACTCCAGGGAGCCGTCATCGATGTCCACCTTGCTCACCCGGATCCGCCCGGCGGGAAGAGGCATCCCCATCCCGTTATTCTTCGCGTTGAGAAGCTGCAGGTACACATCCACGCTTTTTACCTCCTGGCCGAAGGAGGCGTCGGTCACCGGGTGGTCGTAGTAGCCCTGGAACGGGACTCCTGCATACACCATCAGCTTGTCCACCGGCACGCCCTTGACCGGAGAGAAGAGCTCTATCTGTTTGGTGGAGTTCTCCGGCAGAGTAGTGGGCCTGCCCAGGGTGTATAGGTGGTACTCGAAAAAGGACTTCTCAGCAAAACCTTCCGCCTCCTCTCTTATAGATCTGTCACGCTTCGCCTTGTACGCCAGACCCACCGCCTGGGGTCTTGCGGGCGCCCGGTTGACCTCGCCCGCCACCAGCTTCAGCCAGGCGTCTTCATAGGTGGCGCCGGTGCGGTTGATCACGCTCACCCACGCGCTCAAGTCCAGAAAGCCATGGTTGGCGTCCTTGCCATCAGAGTAGACCAGGTTATAGTCGGCCCACCAGGTGATGCCGCCGGTCTCGTAGGTCACCCTTGCCCGGTGAGCCCCCGGTTTTTTGGAGACCACATCCCACATCAGCGTCGGCTTGGTGATCAGCCCGCCGGGGAGGTCCGGGTAAAGCACATTCTGGAAAGAGCGGACCACCCGCACCCCGCCCTTGTCGTCCAGCAAGGTGACGGAGCCGCCAGCGGAGCTTATCAACTTGCCGGTGTAGGATTGCACCTTGTCCCCCACGATCTGCTCCACAGTGATTTCCTTGTCGATATAGCGCTCCATCAGCTTGTTCTGATCCACCAGGTCGAACTGATAATTCTGCTCCAGCACTTTCGTTCCCGCAGGATCGGTGAGCGAAGTGAAGCTGACGGTGGTGGGGTCGATGAACGCCGCCACGTCGGAGAACCGAAGCTGGCTGAGTTGGCTATCGATGCGGATGTCGCGATCCTGCTTGATAATGGCATAGCCGGGGATCTGCCAGTTGTAGCCTGTTCCTCTTCCATATGACTGGGGGAGCGGCCTGTACATATCCGCCTGGATGGCCCCCGGCCCGGCCTTGCTGTAAATGGTCAGAGCCGTTTTCGGTTCGGCGGCCAGGGCGCCGTTGGCAAAGGCCATTGCCGTCACAAAAATCACCAGCCCGGTCCGCCTGGCTATGGTCATACATTCACTGGTTATCATGATCCACCTCCGTGTAATTAATTTCTTGGAGCCAGCCTATCTGGTTCAAAGCACCTCTGGGTAACGGTTCGGCGCCGTTATTGTGATGATTTCGTCACGATTCTTCTCTCTTGTCCGGGTCCACATATCGAAGCAATATCCACCCGATGATCACATTGATCCCCAGCGAGAGAACCGCCAACCGGTGCTGCATGGTTCCGCCGAGGGGAGTGAACAGCGCCACGGTGATCCCCCACAGCATCGGGCCCATGATAGCGGCCGCCTTTCCAGCCAGGTTGAACAGCCCGAAGAATTCCCCCACCCGCTCCGGCGGCGCCAGCTGCGTGAGCAAGGTTCTGCCGGCAACCCATACTCCCCCCATGGAAAGGCCCGCCAGTATCCCCACAGACCAGTACATGGCCTGGTTTACCGCGGAAGCGGCCACCACCACGGTGAGCAGCCATATGGCGCAAAGGATTTGCATAGTCTTGTGGGCGCCGATCCTGTGGGTGAGTTGCCCCCATATAAAGGCCCCCGCCACGGCCATCAGGATGGCCACGGTCTGGAATCCGGTCAGCGCCGCGCCTTCCATCCCCATCACCTTCTTGGCATAGACGCTCATGAAGGCGATCACCGTGTTGACACAATCGAGGATGAAAAGATTCGCCAGCAGGAATATGAAAAGGTTTTTGCGCTCCCGGGCGGCGCGGAATGTGGCGGCCAGCTTGTAAAAAGCCTGGCGTATCGGCTCGCCCAATGGTTTTTTCTCCTGAACCTTATCATCCTTCACCAGGATGAAAACAGGTATCGAAAATAGCATGAACAACAACGCCACCGGAATGAACGCCGCCTGCCTTCCATATTCGATAGCGATGGGGGTGGCCACCGCCAGGCCGATTACGGCGCCCAGATAGCCTAAAGCCACCCCGAAACCGGCTACCTTGCCCATGGACGCCCCGCGGGAAACCGAGGGCAACAGCCCATCGTAAAACACCAGCGCCGCCTGGTAGCAGTAGTTGGCCACCGCGAAGAGGATGAGGCCGGACCATAGCGAATCGACCACGCCCATGGCCGCCGTGGCCAGAACGCATCCGGAGGTGATGATGAGCAGAGGACGGATGCGCCTCCCCGTCTGGTCCGACAACGCGCCCAGCAGCGGCACGGTGAGAGCCACCATCAGCATGGAGATGGAAGTGGGGATTGCGACGTATATGTCCTGGGCGCCATGGTCCTCCGTCACCCATAAGGGGAAGTATCTGCTCACCACAACCATGGAGAATATGGTGTTGGCGAAATCGTACATGGCCCATGCGGTGATGGCCGCCCTGTTGCGTTTTCCCTCGATTACTTCATCTTGGTCCATGATCCCTCCCTTGAATGGAGCATTATACTGGAGCCTCTTCCCTTTTTGGTCATTGGTTTTCCCGGCGGGGATCCTGCTGGAAAGTCTTAAAATGGGCGTTAAAGCTTTTTTTCCACCTCGGGAGTTTGGTAAAATGACAACCTATGAACGCGGTAACTCTTGTTTTCACTGCCATCCTCCTGTTCACCATAGCCTACAGGTTCTATGGGTTGTTCATAGCCACCAGGGTCCTGGGTGTTGATGTGAGCAGGCCCACCCCCGCCGAGCGCATGGCGGATGGGCACGATTATGTGAAGACCAATAAATATGTCCTCTTCGGCCACCATTTCGCCGCCATCTCCGCCGCAGGGCCATTATTGGGTCCGGTGCTGGCGGCGCAATTTGGTTTTCTTCCCGGCGCCTTGTGGATATTGATCGGCGCGGTGCTGGCCGGGGCCGTACACGATATGGTGATTCTCTTCGCCTCCGTCCGCCACAACGGGAGCAGCCTGCCAAAGATCGCCGAACATGAGATCGGCAGAACTACCGGCCATGTGGCCTCGGTGGCGGTGCTTTTCATTCTGATCCTGGCCATGGCGGGGCTCTCCATAGCCATGGTAAACGCTTTGTACGACAGCGGGTGGGGG
>JAOUMU010000063.1 GCA_029881335.1 Nitrospinota bacterium
GGGGGCACATAATGCAGGGGCATGTGGATTGCGTGGGGACGTTGAAAAATATCGACAGGGTGGGGGAGGGCTATGAGATGGAAGTGGAACTGCCTGAAACCGGCATGAGATACGTTGTGGAAAAAGGCTCGATCGCCATTTCAGGAATAAGCCTGACAGTGGCTTCCCGCCTGGAACGAAGTATAACGGTGGCCCTGATTCCCCATACTTTTGCCATGACTAATCTTAAAAGTAAAACAACGGGTTCCGCAGTCA
This sequence comes from Nitrospinota bacterium, assembly GCA_029881335.1. GTDB lineage: Bacteria > Nitrospinota_A > UBA7883 > UBA7883 > UBA7883 > JAOUMU01. The sequence goes on from JAOUMU010000063.1 coordinate 256, forward strand.
ACATCGAATATGATATCATAGCCAAGTATGTGGAAAACTTGGTGAAACCTTACGCAGTCCCCTCTGGGGGGAAAATCAGCGAGGAATTGTTAAAAAATAGCGGTTTTATCGAGTGATATTTTTTTAAATATGAAGACTGAAAAAAGAAAGTTCAACACCATCGAAGAAGCCGTGGAGGATCTGCGCGCCGGGAAGATGGTGATCCTGGCGGATGACGAAGATCGGGAAAATGAGGGCGACCTGGTGATCGCGGCGGAAAAAATATCCACCGAGGCGGTGAACTTCATGGCCAAGGAGGCCCGGGGGCTTGTCTGCCTTTCCCTGACGCCGGAGCGTTGCGACGAGTTGGGACTGCCCATGATGGTGGATGACAACACTTCCAGCTACGGCACCGGATTTACCGTCTCCATTGAAGCTCGCCGGGGGGTCACTACGGGTATCTCCGCCGCCGACAGGGCTCACACAATAAAAACCGCCATAGATCCCGCCACCAGAAAGGATGACCTGGCCCGGCCTGGCCATGTGTTCCCGCTTAGGAGCAAAAACGGGGGGGTGCTGGTGCGAATAGGCCAGACGGAAGGCTCGGTGGATCTTTGCCGTATTGCGGGGCTGATGCCGGCGGCGGTGATATGCGAGATTATGAAGGACGATGGATCCATGGCGCGGGTACCGGACCTTCTGAAGTTCGCCAAGGTGTGGAACCTTAAAATGATAACTGTGAAGGATATCGTGGAGTGGCGGCTGAAGAAGGACCAGTTCGTGCGCCGCACGGCCACCACACGCATGCCCACTGGCCATGGGGTTTTCACCGCCATCTGCTATGAGAACAGCCTTAATGACGACGTGCAGTTGGCGCTGGTGATGGGCCAGGTGGACGATGGAGCGCCCACGCTGGTGCGGGTGCATTCGCAATGCCTCACGGGGGACGTTTTCGGCTCCAGCCGTTGCGATTGCGGCCAGCAACTGGACCTGGCAATGGAGATGATTGCCAGTGAGGGGCGCGGAGTGTTGCTGTATCTTCCCCAGGAGGGAAGGGGGATCGGGCTGGCGAACAAGCTTAAAGCCTATGCCCTGCAGGACGATGGGGAAGACACCGTAGAGGCGAACGAGTCGCTGGGCTTTAAATCCGACCTTCGGGATTACGGACTGGGGGCGCAGGTTTTGCGGGACTTGGGATTGCACGACATCAGGCTGATCACTAACAATCCGAGAAAGCTTATCGGGCTGGATGGATACGGGCTGAAAATAGTGGAACGTGTGCCCATAGAGGTAGCGCCGGGCGAGAACAACCTGCGCTACCTTGACACGAAGAAGAACAAGATGGGACACATGCTTAACATGAAAAAAATACAGGACGTGATATAAAATCTGGATTATGGGCAAATGACGAATATAATCGAAGGCGGCCTGGAGGGATCGGGAATCCGGATCGGTGTTGTGGTCAGCCGTTTTAACGATTTTGTGACTGAGAAGCTGTTGGGCGGCGCTTTGGATTGTCTGCTGCGGCACGGAGTGACGGAAAACGATATCGTCGTGGCCAAGGTTCCTGGGGCGTTCGAGCTTCCCCTGGCGTTGAGAAAAATGGCGGCCAGCGGGAAATATGACGCGGTAATATGCCTGGGGACGGTGATCCGGGGCGCCACGGACCACTACCAGCATGTGGCCTCGGAGATGACCAAAGGTGTGGCGCAAGTTATGATGGAGACCGGAGTGCCCGTGACCTTTGGCGCGCTGACCGTGGATAACCTGGAGCAGGCGATAGACCGGGCCGGCGGCAAAGCGGGAAACAAGGGATGGGATGCGGCCATGGCCGCTATCGAAATGGCTAACCTCCTAAAGAAACTGTGAGATTCTAATAAATTGGGGCAGAGACGAAAAGCAAGGGAAGCGGCCATAGGGATTCTGTACCAGTGCGATATCCGCGAGGATTGGAATGTGGATGCCGTGGTGGAGGATTATATCCGGGAGAATCCCGCCGTTGCGACGGAGGAGAAGGAGTTTGCCCTCGCCCTGGTGCGCGGCGTGGCCGGGCATTTAGAAGAGGTGGACCTGGAACTGGGGAGGGCTCTGGTCAACTGGCAGTTGGAGAGGCTGGGCTATATGGAAAGGAACATCCTGCGGCTGGGGGCGTTCGAAGTGTTGCTCCAGGATTTCACACCGGACAAGGTGGCGGTGGACGAGGCCGTGGAGATGGCCAAGCATTATTGCGATAAGGAATCACCCGGATTGATAAACGGTGTCCTGCAGGGGATCATGAATATGAAGGCCGCTGGAAAAGCGCCAGGGGCTCCTGGGGAAAAACTGGCTGGCTAGGAACACAAAGAATATGCGTTACGCAATATTTTCGGATGTACACGCCAACAAGGAAGCGTTTGAGGCTGTCCTGGAGGATATCAGGCTGTATGGCGTGGATAGAATGCTTTTTTTGGGTGACATTGTGGGCTATGGGCCGGATCCAAACGAATGCATGGATCTTTTACTCACCGTGGCGGACATATCCCTGGGGGGGAACCACGATTGGGCTCTGGTGGATAAAACGCCCAACGATTATTTCAATCCCTTTGCAAAAGCCGCCCTGGACTGGACCAACAATATGCTGCGGGATGACCTGAAAGACTTTTTGAAAAGAACCCGGGCGTCAGACACCATTGACGGGCTGATGCTGGCTCACTCCTCGCCCAAGGCTCCCGAAGAGTGGCGGTATATCCTCTCCAAGGAGGACGCCATGGATAACTACGATCAAATCGATGGCGAGATTTGCTTTATCGGCCACTCCCACCAGCCGATCTTTATAGAAATGCCGGACAAGGAAACGATCATCCCGATTAGGGAAAAGTTCAAGGTTCTTGAGCCAGGTAAAAAATATATTGTAAATGTCGGCTCCGTGGGGCAGCCTAGGGATTCAAATAATAAGGCATGCTGGCTCCTCTACGATTCCGACCTGGGTTCCGTGGAGCTCCGAAGGGTCCCCTACGACATAGACGCGGTCCAGAAAAAAATGAGGAACTGCGGGTTGCCACGTTACCTGGTGGATCGTCTGGGCCAGGGCCGATAATATCCATCCATGGCAAGGATAGCCGCGTCGGAATTTGAAAAGGCGCTGGCCAAAGGGTCCATTTCAAAGAATCCGCTTCCCCTCTATTTCCTTTACGGCCCTGACGCTTCCAGGATCCATGCGGCAGCTGAGGATATTAAAAAATCACTGAAGGAAAAAACCGGCGGACCGGAAAATTATTTCAGGATCATGAATCTAGGCGACGGGCCGGATGATACCAGTGTCCGAGAGGCGATTGCAGGGCTGAACACTGTATCCATGTTTGGCGGTGGGAAGCTTCTCTGGGTAGGGCCGATGAGCAGCTTGCCGAAACAGATTATCGAACCCCTGGCCGCCTACGCTCAAGATCCCAACCCACAATCCACACTGGTGATGACCGCGGCGGTGGAAAGAAAAGATCAGCTAAAGGCCGTGGAGTCGTCCAGCTTTTACGCTGCTGCAGAGAAGAACGGCGCCGTAGTCCGGTTCGAAAAAATGAGGGAGAAGGACCTGGCCTTGTGGGTATCTAAAAAGCTGGTGGAACTGGGCGTGAAAGTCAAGCCGGAGGCTGCGGCCCAGATGGTGGAATTCTGCGGCAAGGACATGGCCCGACTTGGCATGGAGATAGAGAAAGCCGCCGCCTGGGCAGGCTATAAAGGTAGCCTCTCCTCCCTGGATGTGGAAGAGTCTATGGTGGATCTGCGCATGGAGAAGGTGTGGGGATTTACAGACGCTTTCTGCTCCGGGAACCTGGTTAGAAGCCATGCCACACTGCGAGATCTTCTGGACAACGGCTCCGAGCCGCAGGTAATTCTGAAGACCCTCACGCTGGAGGTCATGAAATTCGCCGCCGCGGCGGACATGAAAAGCAGAAGCGGCGCTCAGGAGGAGTTTTGCGCCTTAATGGGGGAGAATCCATATGCTTTGCGTGCCGCATGGGAAAAAGGAAAGATGTGGACCACGCAAAGGGCCCAAACCGCTCTAAAGGCGATACTTAAAGCCCAGATGGATATGATGATCGCCGGGGCGCCCGCAGACGCGGCCCTGGAGGCAATGCTGCTCCAAGGGATCCCAAAAATATCACGCAAAGCATAGGCTTTGTCAGGGCAGGGCCCTGAACAAAGCCAAGCAAGCGTTTAGGGGAGTTTGTTTATCTGTAAGGTCAGCCGGGAGATTTTCCTGGCCGCATTGTTGGCATGAGCCACGCCCTTGCTCACCGAGCCATCCAAAAGGCTGGATACCTCCAACATAAGCTTTGTGGCGGATTCCTTGTCCTTGGCGTCAATGGCGGCGCGGACCTTCTTCACGGCCGTCCTGGCCCTCGTGCGGATGGCCATGTTCCTCATCCGCTTTGTTTCGTTCTGGCGGACTCTTTTAATAGCTGACTTATGATTTGGCAATGTATATCCTCAAATTCCAAAGAGATGGATTATGATCGTTGTGGAGAAAAAAGTCAATGAAAAACGGCGCCTCGAACAGAGGGCCATCTCACTTTGTCCGGTAGCTTATATGAATCTGAGCCCGGATACCGCGTATGTCTTCTCCTGTTGCTTGCTCCAGACCGCGACAGCCTGCCCCCCGTCCAGGGAAATGTCTTCACAACTGATGCTCACCCGGGCGTTCACAGGTATGTGATCACTCAGGTAAAAAATCCTGGCGCCGCTTTTTGACAGGTCCATGGTGACTGCTTCCAGAACGGTTCCGTTCACCATGACGGTGAGCGAAATAACTTTTTTAGACCGAGGGTGCGAGCGGCGCGGATCCTCGCTGGCGGGGGCTATCCTGGCGGCCTGGAGAAAGTCCTTCGTGTCATCCAGGTCCAATGCACTATCCGCGGACTCTGGCCACGGTCTTTTGCAACATGGGCATGTGTTACGGTTGTTCAAGGAATACCTCCCTCAATATATGACACTGTGGATTAGAATATCACAATAATGGGGTATCCGGCAACCTGAAATGCAATTATGGGAAAAAACGGGAAGGGACCTGGGGAGAGGGCCGGCGGTTATCCTGTATGGTTGGAGCCATCCACAGGCGAGTGGACAGGAAACGCCGACAATCTGCCTTGGGGCAAGGCGGCCAGGCGCGGGGGGCTCAGCCCTCAGACTTCATATGTTCCACCAATTCGCGAAGTACCCTGGGCGCATCGTTGTATGGGACCTGGCACGTGCCCACCTTGGTATGGCCTCCCCCTCCGTATTGCAGCATCAGACTGCCTACGTTGGTCTTTGATGTTCGGTTTATGATGGAATGCCCCACCGCAAAAACGGCGTTTGCTTTCTCTCTGCCGTCTATCATCCAAATGGAAATATTCTGCTCAGGATAGAGGGCGTAGATCACGAACCTGTTTCCGGTCTTGATCTCTTCCAGGCCACGCAGATCGGTGATGATCACCGGGCCATCGGTGGTGGTGTGTTTTTTGATCATCTCCTCGAATTCTTTTTCCTGGCTGTTGTAGCGCTCGATCCTCTCTACCACATCGGGGATGGCGAGGATTTCGTCGATCGATTTGTGGGCGCAATAACCGATCATGTCCATCATGATGTTGTAATTGCTGATGCGATAGTCACGGTATCGACCCAGACCGGTGCGTGGGTCCATGATAAAAGAAAGCAGGACCCATCCCTCTGGATTCAGTATCTCCTCTCGGGTGAACTGGCCGGAGTCCGCCTTGTCCACGTTTATCACGAACTCTTCCAGATGTCCCAGTTTATCCTTGCCGCCGTAGAAGTCGTATATGACCCTGGCGGCCGATGGCGCCAGGCGTGATTCCCCCTTGAAATCCTTGATGCCGTGGCGTTCTTCCTCGCTGGAGTGGTGGTCGAACCACATACCGCATCCTTTCACGTAGGGAACGTTGGCGAGTATGTCGTTGGAGCTGACAGCCACCTTGCCATCCTGGATATCCTTCGGGTGGACGAATGTAACGTCATCCATCACTCCCACTTCCTTTAGGAGCACGCAACAAGCCAATCCGTCGAAATCGGACCTGGTCAGCACCCTCATGACTATCCTCCTGTAAAATCCGCGGCTGTTATAAACGGCAGTTCATATATTGGCCTTGCATGCAAAATCGCCATGCTAATAATTTCATCCAGTTAATCATGACACAAAGCATATCGCAACAGTTTCTTGGCGTGATGACATTGATGATGTTCAAGTCAGTTAGCAGTTGTAACATAGCGGATCGGATGGCATGGGAATCTGCGCTAAAACAGCTTTATCTTGATAATTGGACGCCCTCTATTATGGTCAACGATGTCCGCTCACCAGGCCTGGATAGTTCCAGGTCGATCATAGGACGCCCCGGCCAGTGTTCGCCCTGGATACGTTACTTGGCAAATCGCACTTTCAGCGCATCGGCAAGGGCGGCGGTGGTGTATTTCTCCGGTTCGATATCCGGTTTCAGGCCCAGTTTGCGGGCGGTGTCCGAGGTTATCGGCCCAATGGAGGCAACGGTGACCCCGTTTAAAAGTAAAAGTCCCTCGTCCTTTCCCCACATCGCCATGAAATTTTCCACTGTGGAGGAGGAGGTGAAGGTGACGGCGTCTATCTTCTTTTCTTCTAGCAGGGCGCGCACCTTTTCCTTGTCATTCTCCGGCAGGATAGTCTCGTAGCACTCCGCGATGGTGACCTGGGCGCCTAACCTGCGCATCTCCTCCGGCAGCACCTCTCTGGCAACCTTCGCCCTGGGGATCAATATGTTCTTGCCGCGAATGTTCTCCTCCCCCATCCCCTCTATGATCGACTCCGCCCGGTATTCCTTAGGCACGAAATCCACCCGCACGCCGAGAGCCCGCACCGCGTCCGCGGTGGCCGGCCCGATACACAGAACCTTGAGCCCTTTCAGATCGCGGATATCCATTTCCCTTTCGAAAAGGCGCTTTACGAAATACCCCACGCCGTTGACCGAGGTGAACACGATCCAGTCATAACTTTCCAGTTGGTCCAGGGCCATATCCAGGCTTTCCCATGATTTCGGGGGTACGATTTCTATGGTGGGAAACTCGATTACATCGGCGCCCGACTCCGTCAATATCTTGGCGAATCCGGAGGCCTGTTCCCTGGCGCGGGTGACGACGATCTTCCTTCCAAACAGCGGTTTTGTTTCAAACCAGTCCAGTGTGTCCTTGAGGCCCACCACTTCCCCCACAACAGTGAGGGCAGGGGGTTTAATTCCGGCTTCAGATGCGATCCTGGCTATTTGCGAAAGTGGCCCGGTGACGGTGCGTTGGTCTGGCGTGGATCCGCGGTGAATAACGGCGCACGGGGTGTCCGGGCTCCTTCCGTTCTTTACCAGATTATCCACTATGTTCGGTAGGTTTTTTATCCCCATGTAAAACACCAGGGTCCCCACGCCGGTGGCCAGCTTGTCCCACTGGATATTCGACTGGTCCTTGGTCGGGTCTTCGTGCCCTGTAATAAAAGCCACAGAGGCGGTGTAGTCCCTATGAGTGAGGGGGATGCCGGAGTAGGCTGTGGCGGCTGAGGCGGCGGTGACACCGGGAACCACCTCGAACCTGAGCCCCGCCTTCACCAGTTCCTCGGCTTCCTCTCCGCCACGACCGAAAATGTATGGGTCTCCCCCCTTCAGGCGGGCGATTATCTTTCCGTTTCGGCACCGGTCCACGATGAGCTCGTTGATCTCGTCCTGGGTTTTGGTGTGGCATCCACCCATCTTCCCCACGTAGATGATTTCCGCGCCCGGTTTGGCGTAACTCAGAAACCTGGGATTGGCCAGATAATCATAAACCACCACATCGGCCCTGGTGATGAGGTCCCTGCCGCGGATTGTGATAAGCCCAGGATCTCCAGGGCCCGCTCCGATCAGATATACAATTCCTTCATTCATCTCTTTTGTTCTTTTAATAAAGGGCAAAGAGGCCGCCTGTAAGCCGGATTTTGTCCCATCCATTACTGGATAGTGGCGGCCATTCATCTAGCCGCGCCGTTGCCGACGCGGTCATGCGGCCTACCCGAAAGCGCCGGGCGAGCAACCCTTCATCCTCTTTTGGAGGAATCGCTTTCCTATTTGGCCTTGCATCGGGCAGGGCTTGCAGTGCCAGCCATGTCGCCACGGCCGCGGTGAGCTCTTACCTCGCCATTTCAACCTTACTGCCCCCGGCCTTGCGGCCGAAGGTTAGCGGTATATTTTCTGTTGCGCTATCCCTGGGGTCGCCCCCGCTCTCCGTTAGAGAGTGCCGTGCTCTGTGATGTCCGGACTTTCCTCCCGCCCATGGGCGAGCCCACAAGCCAGCGGCCGCCCGGCGGCCTCTTTGCCCCAAGTTATATTCTATTCCTGCTTCTTTCTTTTGCCCTTGGCAGGTTCACCATTATCAGGTTTCGGCTCCGGCACATGATAAAGGAATCTATCACAATGAGGACACCTGTAAATTTCATCGGTGGTGCGGATCTGGTAGTAAAGCTGGGGCGTGATGATCTGGAAGCACGCCATGCAGGAGCCGTCCTTGACCCTGGCCAAGCCGGTTCCAGCGCGCTGGGCTCGCACTTTATCGTATGTGGCCAGTATTGCCGGATTGATGGCGCCAATGATTGAGGCGCGCTCCGCATTCGCCTTATCCAGGCTCTCGTTGTATGAGTTCAACTCCACCGTCTTTTCCGCCTTCAGCTTGTCGAGCTTGGCTTTGTCCTCGGCTACCTGTTTTTCGATGGCGGGGCGTTCCCCCTCCTTATCCTCCATCTTTTCCATCAGGGCCAGTTGCTCGTCTTCTATCGTGGTGATCCGCTGCTTGAAGTTCTCGGTTTCCTTCATGATTGCGCGATATTCCACATTGGTTTTCACTTCCGGAAGCTTCTGGTTGGCTTTGGCGATTTTGGACTTGGTGTCGTCCACTTCCGCCTCCAGCGACTTTTTCCTCTTCGTCAGGGCGGCCATTTCCTCGTCAAACTTCCTGAGTTTTGTCTGGTCTCTGACAAAATCGTCTTCCAGGGCCTTGATATGCCCAGGGATTTCGCATTGTATCACATCGGTAAGCTGGCCGATGATCTTATCCAGCTCGGAAAGCTTTATCAGCCCTTCGAGGTCTGGATTGTGGGTTCTAACCACCTGGTTTTGGTCCAAATTCATAATTCGGTTCTGGTGAGTGATGGATTCCAAACTCAAAGATAAACGAAAATTATGGCAGACAATGACCGATAAGTCAAAAGCTTGGATGGCAGAAAATCAATGAATGGCAAAAGACATTGAATATAAGGCTTGTGAGGGGAATTTATTCTGCCTTATACTTGAAGCCTTCAAATCGAAAAGCTTAAACCACAAATATAGGAGAGGATTAATGAGCCCGACAAAAAAGAAAAGACAGAAGAGAAGATGGCGCTCTAAAAAGGCTACCCACAAAAGAAAAGTCAATTAACGCGCTGGGGTTATGAAGCTTACTGAAAAAGAAGTGCGCCATGTGGCCACCCTGGCCAGGCTGCAGTTGACCCAGGAGGAGGAGGCTACGTTCGGAGGGCAACTCTCCCAGATACTCGATTTCATAAGCGCGCTAAACGAACTGGACACCACAAACGTGGAACCGATGTCTCATGCGCTGGATATCACCAATGTCTATCGCGATGACGCTGAGGATGGAAAATTCCCCGCGGATTCCTGGCGGGCCAATGCGCCATCGCAGGACTTTGGGCACCTCCGGGTTCCGAAAATCATAGAAGGATAGCGCCGCTGATGAATGATATTTGCCACATGACCTTGCATGAACTGATGGCCGCCATGGATAAAGGGGAAGTCACTAGCGCGGAGGCTGTGGAGGCATATCTGGGCAGGATAGGCAGGATCGATCCGGAGCTGAATTCCTATGTGACTGTGGACGCCGAGGGCGCCAGGAAAGCAGCGGAAGAGGCGGACAAGCGCAGGGCTAACGGCGAAAAAGCCCCTTTGCTCGGGGCGCCCATGGCAATAAAGGACCTGATGGCCACCAGGGGGCTGAGGACCACTTGTGGATCGAAAATCCTGGAAAACTTCGTTCCTCCATACGACTCTTTCGCTGTGAAAAAGCTAAAAGAGGCTGGCGCGGTGATCCTGGGGAAAACGAACATGGACGAGTTCGCCATGGGATCGTCGAACGAGACCAGCCATTTCGGCCCCGTAAAGAATCCCTGGAATATGGATAAGATCCCTGGTGGATCCTCGGGCGGCTCTGCGGCGGCGGTGGCGGCGGATCTGTGCGCCGCTGCGTTGGGCTCGGATACGGGAGGCTCCATACGCCAGCCGGCTTCGCTGTGCGGTATAGTGGGGCTGAAGCCAACCTATGGCCGCGTATCCAGATTCGGGCTGGTGGCGTTTGCTTCTTCGCTGGATCAGATCGGCCCCATGACCAAGGATGTCCGGGACGCCGCGTTGTTGACCGGGATAATCTCAGGCCATGATCCGATGGATTCCACCTGCGCCGAGGAGCCTGTGGGAGACTACCTTTCCGGACTGGAAGAGGGAGTGGAGGGGATGACCGTGGGTGTGCCGGATGAGTATTTTATCGAAGGGATGGACCCTGAAGTGGAGAGCAAGGTCCGGGCAGCCATAGAGATTCTGGAGAAAAAAGGGGCGATTATCAAGCGGATATCCCTTCCACATACCAAGTATGCGGTTCCCACCTACTATGTGATAGCCCCGGCGGAGGCGTCATCCAATCTGGCTCGTTACGATGGTGTTAAATATGGTTACAGAAATATGGATGCTGATGGGCTATTTCCCATGTATGTATCCACCAGAAATAAAGGTTTTGGATCGGAAGTGAAACGCCGTATAATGCTAGGTACGTATGCGCTGTCGGCTGGGTATTACGATGCTTATTATTTAAAGGCGCTGAAGGCGAGGAAGCTGATAAAAAGAGACTTTCAGAAAGCGTTCGAGAATGTTTCGGTGATAGTGGCGCCCACATCGCCGGCGCCGGCTTTTGGTCTTGGAGAAAAGGTTGACGATCCTTTGAAAATGTATCTTTCGGACATATTCACGATAAGCGCAAACCTGGCGGGGATACCTGGCGTATCGGTTCCCTGCGGTATGACAAAAGGAGGCGAGCCTATCGGATTGCAGATATTGGGATCTTATTTCCAGGAGGCTTCCACGCTCAAGGCGGCGAGGGCGCTGGAAAAGGAGATTGGTTTTACATCTGAAAAACCCGGAATTGGTATTCAAACTGGTTAATGGTATGAGTGCGGGCGAAAAACAACAATCTGTGACGCTGAAAGTTAAAGGGATCGGAAAGACAAACGTCGGTATTAGAAGACGGTCCAACCAGGACTCTATATTCATTGACGAGGATGGTTCCATCTTCATCCTGGCCGATGGAATGGGCGGTCACCTTGGGGGCGAGGAGGCAAGCCGAATAGCCACTTCTGTCGTAAGCGGGGTTCTCAGGGACTCCAGCCATCTGAAGAATGTAAAGCCCGAGGATAAGAAGTATATCGATGATCTGCTCAGCGAAGCCGCAAAGCTGACCAAAATCGCCATTTTCGACGCGGATAGGGAGATCGTCGAGCAAAGCCGGAACCGGACAGACCTGCGCGGAATGGGCTCCACTATTGAAACTCTGTTTATCCAGGATAACACTGCCACCATAGGCCATGTGGGCGATAGCCGTGTGTATCTGATGAGAGACGGAAAGCTGGAGATGGTGACCGAGGACCACTCCATATTGAATGAAGAGAAGAAGAAAAGGGCGATGTCGGAAGAGGAGATAGCAAACTTCCCGTTCAAGAACAGGATCACCAGGGCGCTGGGGCATCTTTCCGACAAGCAAATTGATATCGTGCAAAAAGATTTGAAACCGGGGGACACTTTCCTGATGTGTTCCGATGGCCTGACCGATGTGGCCGACGACTGGGAAATAGAGGAAGCCTTGCTGGAAGCCGATGGCGACCTGGACAAGGCAACAGATCATCTGGTGGATATGGCTCTGGATGGTGGGGGCCCGGACAACGTGTCGGTAGTCCTGGTGACTGTGGAGTAAAATCGTCCGACGCCTGTGGTTGTTTGGCGGCCTATCCCATATCAACCAAAGCGTGTTGGTTTAGTTCTTCATCGCCACTTGATAAGAGGAAACGTATTCCATCACTCCGTTGGAAATCGACTCCGCCAACCTGTCCAGATACTTGCCATTTCTCAGCAGTCTCTCTTCGTATCGGTTTGAGATAAAATTCGCCTCCACCAGGATGGAAGGCATCTCCGCCCGCCACAACACATAAAACATCGCCTGTTTCACCCCCTTGTCACGAGTCTTGACCAGTTGCGAAACTCCTTTTACCATGGCCTTCTGGACAGTTCTGGCCAGCATCACCGATTCGTTTATCTTCTGGGCGTTAGCCATATCACTCATTATGTAGGCGATATCATTGTCGGCTGGATTTTCACTGAAGTTGGCGATCATATTTTCCCGGGCGGCGGTTTCCAGCTCGTCCTGGCTGCGGGCTGGGGAGAGGAAATATGTCTCGATTCCCCCGGCGCGCCTGTTCTTGCTGGAGTTTGCATGGATGGATATGAAAAGATCCGCATTGACGGAGTTGGCCAGCACGGTTCTGTCATCAAGGGCCAGAGTCTTGTCCCGGTCTCTGGTAAGCACAATATTGCACCGAAGCCTTCTTTGCAGTGCTGATCGCAGCTTTGTGGCCAGGGCCAGGGTAACGTCCTTTTCCTTCAGTCCGACAGCCCCTATAGCGCCAGGATCCCTGCCGCCGTGGCCTGCGTCAATGACGATGGTTTTGATCGCCCCCCCTCCCGTGACTGGGGCGATGGAAGCTACTCTGTTTTCTGTAGCGCGTGGAGAGCTGGATTTGCTGGCGCTTACGCTGTTGCCGGCTGGGGGTTTTAAACCAAAATCCACAACCAGCCTGTAGGGATTTGATAGGGGAGTGATGGAGTGGTATGCGTTTTTATTCAGATCGAACACAATCCGGGTGCTGTTATAGCTCTTGCCGAAACGGATGGATTTTACCAGCCCCGATTTAAAAAAACTTGTCGTCGAGACCTCTTTTTCCGGGGAAGCCAGAAGGAAATCTACAAAGACCCTGTCAGGCTTGACCAGCCGTTTGGCGCGAAAAGCGGTCTTTCCGGAAAGGTGTATGACGAACCTGGAGTAATCATCATGGGAAAACCTTGTGATGTTGGTGATGCGCACGCCCGGGAACTTTTGTGCCGACGAATTGATGGCGCCGGTTCCGGCTTTTGATCTTTTAAAAACGGTGGAATAACTTTTTTCGGCGCTTCCATCTTTTCTTTGCATGAACCTGATATCGCCGATATGCCGCTGCGCGTCATCCACAAGGGGACTTGAGGAATATTTTTTCGTTACCTCCAAGAACAGAAGGACCGCTTTATTGCCATCGGAAGCAATGTTGAACCTTTTATACATATTTTCATAAATGAGACCCTGGGTGTACAAAGCATCGGCGCCTCTTTTGGTATTCTGATGGTTTTTGGAAACAATATTGAATTTATCAATCACCATGAGCCATTCTCTCCTCTCCTGTATCTTTTTGTGAGACGCCAGCAAAGAGTAATAGTCACTCCTGGCGTCCTGATATAGGGCTTCCGGGGAAACCTTGGAGGCGAATGAATCGGAAACGTAAGCTGGGATAACCAAATGAAGACTAAACAGCAGAAAGAGTGTTTTATAAAGAGACATGTGACATCCCTATTATCCCATAATTAGCATATAATTACGGATTAAAGTAACACTAAGGAAACTAATTGTCAATAAATTAAATATTCTTACACCCAAATGTTGTCTTGGGTATTTGTTCGGTTTCCTTTAGAATGTACATGGAAGTATTTGAAACACAGGGGAGAAATGGATACATTTTCTACTTTTAAGTCGGGGGTTGATCTTTGCAGCCCCTCCAGGATAAGGAAAGCAGTGCTCCGCCATGGGGAGCGGTTCTTGCGCCGTGTGTTCACGGAGCAGGAAATTGAGTATTGTTCCTCGAAAAAAAATCCATATCCCTCTTACGCGGCCAGGTTCGCCGCAAAGGAAGCGGCTATGAAGCTTTTGGGGGCTGGGCTGACCAAAGTTGGATTTTCCGAGGTGGAGGTGGTAAACCTGGAATCGGGCAAGCCGACGATAAAATTTCATGGCAGGGCAAAGGAGCTGGCCAGAAGACTGGGAGTTTTGCGGGTGGACTTGTCGCTATCCCATGAAAAAGACATGGCCATCGCCATGGCCGTGGCGGTGGTGCAAGGAGCGTATTGATTGCTCAACCCACGGTAGCAAAATCCAACGCATGTTCAGTGACATTATTTCATTGTCTCCCTGTTATCTTTCAAGTACTCTGAAAGGGACCATTCAACAGAAATCACGGACGAATTCCATATCAAGATAATTTCGCATGCAAGAAAATGAAGATAGCAACCCCTTGCCCCCACTGACGTTGCGCAGCCACCATCCCGATTCCGAAAAACAGATCACTCTCCGGGTTCCCGTTATAAACGGCGGAATGGGAGTGGGGATTACCGGCCCGGCGTTGGCTTCCGCCATTACAAACGAAGGCGGCGGCGGAGTACTCACCGGTGTTGTCCTGAGCTACCCGTTCCAAAGGATCCTGGGCAAATATACAGACAAGAAACCATATGAAGCCAATCTGCTCGCCTTGGAGGAGTGGATAAACACAACCAAGGAGAAATGTAATGGTGGCTTTGTGGGGGTGAATATCATGGTGGCCCTGAGCGATTTTAAAGATTTGGCCCATGTTTCCGCAAAAAGCGGCGTGGATCTGATCGTCGCCGGAGCAGGGCTGCCCATGGCGCTACCGGAGATTGTCAATAAATTCCCGGACACCATGATCGCGCCCATCATATCATCGGTGAAGGCTGCCAGAATAATGACCAAAAAGTGGCTGGCCAAAGGCCGCGCTCCGGACGCCCTTATATATGAGTCGATCCACCATTCCGGGGGCCACCAGGGTGGGAGCATAGACGATATACTGGAGGGGAGGCATAAACCTAGTGAAGTGGTTTCTGATACCAGGAAACTTCTGGACGACCAGGGACTCGAGGATGTGCCGGTGATCGCCGCCGGCGGGGTTTGGGATAAAAAGGATATAGAGGAGGCGTTATCGTGGGGCGCCCAGGGGGTTCAGATGGCTTCCAGATTCCTGCTCACCGTGGAGGCTGGGTTGGAATTCGGCGGAATACATATGTTCAAAAAGCTCTTTATGGAAAACGACATCCCAACCATACTGGAGCGCTCCCCGGCAGGCCTGCCCAGCAGGGCTATCGAAACACCCTTTTCAAAACGCTTTGCCGCCATCGACAATGAAATCACTATTGAGCCGCATGAATGCCCGTCAGTGTGCCTTGTCTCCTGCGATAAAAAGAAATCGATTTATTGCATCCTGGATCACCTCACTGAGGCGCTGAAGGGAAACCTGGAGAAGGGGCTCTTTTTCGCCGGGTCCAATATCGGTAAGCCGGGCATTCCGAAAAGCATCCTGCCTGTGAAGGAGCTGATGAACTTCCTGAAAAATGGAGAGCCAGCCGTGAAGCAGGCGGCGGCGAGAGCGCACATGGCCTAGGCTGCGACTCAGGCCGAGCGGGCTGTTTTTTATATTAGCCGGAAAGCCCTCGTTGGAACGTGGGGCTGGTGAGAAGGTTACAGTGAATCCCAGAACCATTGGTGAGCTAAGGGAATCCGGGTATCAACCGGCCCCGGTGAAAGCAGAAGTAGAGCGGAACCTTATCCGCGCCATGGAAGCGGGGGAGGATCTGTTTCCCGGAATCGTCGGTTACGATTTCACAGTTATTCCCCAGGTTGTCAACGCCATCCTCTCCCACCACGATATGGTCTTCCTGGGCGAAAAGGGCCAAGCTAAAACCAGGATGATGCGCG
>JAOUMU010000064.1 GCA_029881335.1 Nitrospinota bacterium
TGTCCCAGCTTTTGGCGTACACCACCTTCTTGGTCTCCAGTTTCACCTCTTTAAGATACTGGGTCGCCTCTTCAAGCTTGCTCATCTTACTTATACGGTTCCGTTTCTTTCCAGGCTCATGGCAGGCCAGGAGGGACTCGAACCCCCAACCCCCGCGTTTGGAGCGCGGTGCTCTACCAATTGAGCCACTGGCCTATGCATTTGTTAGCCTACTTGGTCTCTTTATGATCTGTGTGCCTCCGGCAGAACCTGCAGTATTTCTTCAGTTGCAGACGGTCCGGAGTGTTCTTCTTGTTCCTCGTGGAGCTGTAGTTCTTTCGCGCGCATTCGCCGCACTGCAGTTGAATTATTACCCTCATGGCTTACTCCAACACTTCCGAAATTACTCCGGCGCCCACGGTGCGGCCGCCTTCTCGAATAGCGAAGCGCAGCTCCTTTTCCATGGCGATCGGTGTGATAAGCTCCGCGGTCACTCCCACGTTGTCGCCAGGCATCACCATCTCCACTCCCTCGGGCAGCTCCACTATCCCTGTCACGTCCGTCGTCCTGAAATAAAACTGGGGACGGTATCCCTTGAAAAAGGGCGTATGACGCCCGCCTTCCTCTTTCGTCAATATATAAACCTCCGCCTTGAACTTCTTGTGCGGGGTTATGGATCCGGGCTTGGCCAGCACCTGGCCGCGCTCCACCTCTTCGCGCTTGGTGCCCCGCAGCAATACCCCCACGTTGTCCCCGGCTATACCTTCGTCGAGCAACTTGCGGAACATCTCCACGCCGGTGACCACTGTCTTCTGTGTATCTCGGATGCCCACGATCTCCACCTCTTCGCCGGTCTTCACCTTGCCGCGCTCTATGCGGCCGGTGGCCACGGTGCCGCGGCCCGATATGGTGAACACATCCTCGACAGGCATCAAAAACGGCTTGTCGATGTCGCGCTTGGGGTCTGGAATGTAGCTGTCCACGGCGGCCATCAGCTCCATTATTCCTTTTATGGCGTCAGGGTCCTCCGGGTTCTCCAGCGCATTGAGCGCCGAGCCCTGGATGATCGGCGTGTCGGAGCCGGGGAACTCGTACTTGTCGAGCAGTTCGCGGATCTCAAGCTCCACCAGTTCCAGAAGTTCTGGGTCATCCACCATGTCCACCTTGTTCATGAACACCACGATGTATGGCACGCCCACCTGACGGGCCAGCAGTATGTGCTCGCGAGTCTGGGGCATGGGGCCGTCCGCGGCCGAGACCACCAGTATGGCGCCGTCCATCTGGGCCGCGCCGGTGATCATGTTCTTCACATAGTCGGCGTGGCCCGGGCAGTCCACATGGGCGTAGTGGCGGTTTGCCGTTTGATACTCCACATGCGCCGTGGCGATGGTTATGCCACGCTCCCGCTCTTCCGGCGCGCGGTCGATGTTATCGAACGCCACGAAGTCCGCCAGGCCCTTTTTGCTTAGCACGTTTGTTATCGCAGCTGTCAACGTTGTCTTGCCATGGTCCACGTGGCCGATGGTGCCGATGTTGACGTGCGTTTTCGTCCTGTCGAATTTCTCCTTTGCCATGACGCTATTCCTTAATTTATCGAACGCTCTTCGCGTCCATGTTATCTGGCGGCAAATCAATAAACCAGCCGCCAAGCTTTTTCGTAATTAACATTAATACCTATCCGCTCCTACATCGGCCTCCATTGCGACCCGACAATGCGACTTGTCGGCTGCTATATGGAGCCCACGATCGGGATTGAACCGATGACCTCTTCCTTACCAAGGAAGCGCTCCACCACTGAGCTACGCGGGCCTTTGTACCGCATTCTTAATCTTGTCCAAAGCCACTTGAGGCTTCTCACCGTCAGCCGCTCCAAATAATATGGAGCGGGAAACGGGACTCGAACCCGCGACCCTCAGCTTGGAAGGCTGACGCTCTACCAACTGAGCTATTCCCGCCCACTTAAATGGTGGGGAGGGGAGGATTTGAACCTCCGAAGGCGAAGCCGACAGATTTACAGTCTGTTCCCTTTGACCGCTCGGGAACCTCCCCGGCGCCCTATGTTTCCTATATAAGCTTATTCTTTCAATGCCTTGCAAAAACCTGCCTAACCGGCAACAAAGCCGGCGAAGGGACTCGAACCCCCGGCCTGCTGATTACAAATCAGCTGCTCTACCAGCTGAGCTACACCGGCGCTTTAAGACACAACGGCCACGAAAAATAAACGATTAGTTTATTGAATCAGGCCATCCGGTGTCAAGCGCATAAAATATTTATTTTTGTGGCCGCGCCTGGCGGCGATCTTTTTTGCGCCGACGGAGGGATGAATCGGGCCTTTATCGCCGCCCGGAAGGGGCCTCGTCGGATGGCGGAGATATCTCCCCGGCGGCTGGAGCCACGGGCGGACCCTTCCTGCCGCAGCCAGTCCCGGTTGTCAAAACCAGCGCCAGCGCGGTCGACAGCGCCAGCGCCGTAAAGCTCACTTTTCCCATTTGGTCATCTCCTTGCCGATCTGTTTGAGCCGCGCCCTGATCCTGGCCGGAGCCGCGCCCCCCTTGACATTTTTTGCTCTGGCGGATTCGATGGCCGACACTGCGCCCTTCATCGCCTTTGGAAGCAATGGGTCAAGTGATGCGGCATCCTCCGGCGCCAAGCCATCGAATCCGATCCCCCGGTCCAGGCAGTGGCGTACCAGCTTTCCCACGATCTGGTGAGCGTCCCTGAATGGAGCGCCAGTCATCACCAGCCGGTCCGCCACATCCACGGCGGTCATATACCCCCCGGCGGCGCGGGTGGCCAGCTTCTCTTTATCCACATCCAGCCGGGCGACCATCATGGCCGCCAGTTCCAGCATTGCTTCCATCTGCTCCGCCGCGTCGAACAACGGCTCCTTATCCTCCTGCATATCCTTATTGTAAGCCAGGGGCAATCCCTTGAGCATGGTCAGCACTGATATCAGGTGGCCGTAGAGCCTGCCAGTCTTCCCCCGGATCAGCTCCGGCACGTCCGGATTCTTCTTCTGAGGCATGATCGACGAACCGGTGCACATATCATCGGGCAAGTCCATCACGCCGAACTCCGCGGATGAGTAGATGATCAACTCCTCGGAGAGGCGGGACAAATGCGTGGCCATCATCGCCACACAGAAGAGAAACTCCCCGGCGAAGTCCCGGTCGGACACCGCGTCCATGCTGTTTTCCGACACGGCGTCGAATCCCAGTTCCTTGGCCACCCAGGCGCGGTCTATAGGGAAATTGGTCCCCGCCAACGCCGCCGAACCGAGCGGCATGACGTTGATCCGCTTGCGGGCGTCTATGAGACGCTCCGCATCCCGGCCAAACATCTCGAAGTACGCCAGGAACCAGTGGGCCAAGGGGACCGGCTGGGCCTGTTGCAGATGGGTATATGCCGGAGCGATGGTTTCCGTATGCTCTGCGGCGCGTTCGGCCAGGGCTCGTTGCAGGCGCCGGATCAGCCGGATGATGTCATCGGTCCGCCCGCGGGTCCACATGCGGAAGCTTGTGGCCACCTGATCGTTGCGGCTGCGGGCAGTGTGCAGCTTGCCGCCGATATCGGGCCCGATGATTTGACCGAGGCGGCGCTCTATGGCCATATGGATATCCTCGTCCGCCTGATCATAGAGGAACTTCCCCGCGTCCATCTCCTTTTCTATGGCGGTGAGGCCCTTGATGATCTTGTCCGCGTCTTTTTTCGGGATGATCTTCTGGCGGCCCAGCATGGCGGCGTGGGCGCGGGAGAGGGCAAGGTCCTGCTTATACAGAACCCGGTCGAACCCTATGCTGGCGTTGAACCGCTCCACGGCTGGGTCCTGCCCGATGGTGAACCGCCCGCCCCATGCTTTCTTTTTGTCGTTCATTTTGTATGTTCAGGAAACGCTTGTATTGATGCCCGATTCTATATGATTTGCGGTGAAGGCGCCATGTTGAATTGATAGGGGAGAGGGGGGTCGGGGAAGGTTTGGTTGGTGCGGGATTTCGTCCAAATCAGCCTTAGAAAATAGTTTACGCGAAATTTGCCACTTTCAACCGGCAAGCGCACCACATAGTTTATCAAAAACCTCGGCTGGAGTTTGATAGCCAAGGCATTTACGAGGGCGGTTGTTCAACTGCTCCTCGACCCATTTAACCTGCTCCTCTGTCAGCTTGCCGATGTCGCCGTCGCAGGCAGCCGATCAACTCGGGAGCGTCAGCATAGATCCATTGGTAGATCGCCTCATAGCTCACCGTAACTGTTCCATGGCGGCCAAACCAGCCCGCGATCAGCTCTGGAGTCCAGCCCTGTTCAAGCTTTTTGCGCACATAAAGCCGCACGGTGGCTTCCTTGAGACGCTCTCGCCGTCCCGCATTCTGTTTACGTTTCCGGCTTCGCCTTGCCGCGTCCCATGCGCTGTATAGCCCACCTCCAGGCTCTCGATTCAGTTGAATCTCACGAGTCACAGTGCTTTTTGACCGCCCGATGTCACAGGATATCCGGCCATGACTCCAGCCCAGGCTGTGTAGCACCATGATTCTCTCTCGCTTCGAAATTCCCAATTGCTTATATATTTTGCCCATGGACACCAAGCATAACCTCATGCTCAGCGGTGAAAATCCTTCAAAGGTTGACCTTCCATCACCTTCTACATAGAATCATGCCGAACACTATTAATCGGCGCTGACTAACAAATATGAGCGAACCTTTCGACAAACTGGTCCGGATAATGGCACGCCTGCGCGCGCCGGATGGATGCCCCTGGGACCGGGAGCAGACACACAAAAGCTTAAAGCCCTACCTTATCGAGGAGGCGTACGAGACCCTGGAGGCGCTGGACTCCGGCGACGACAAGGAAATCCGAGCGGAACTGGGCGACCTTCTGTTGCAAATCGTCTTCCACTCCCAGCTTGCCACCGAGGAGGACCGGTTCACCATTGACGACGTGGTGAATGGGATATGCGAAAAGCTGATCCGCCGTCACACCCATGTATTCGGCGACGTGAAGGCCACCAACCATCAGGAGGCGCTGAACAACTGGGAGAAGGTGAAACGCGAGGAGCGGGGTGGCGCCGATACTGGAGCCTCCATCCTGGACGGGGTGCCGACCTCCATGCCAGCCCTCCTGCGCGCCCGGCGATTACAGAGCAAGGCAAAAAGTGTGGGATTCGATTGGGACAGCGCCGATGGGGCCTTCGAGAAGCTGGACGAGGAGATGGCAGAGTTCCGCGCCGCCTTCGCCGCTATGGATCCAAAACGGCTGGAGGATGAGTTGGGCGATATATTCTTCTCGCTGGTGAACTTGAGTCGATTTCTGAAAATCAATCCGGAGGAGGCTCTGACCGGATCCATAACGAAGTTTATCAGCAGGTTCAGATACGTGGAGAGCGGGGTGGCCAGGTCCGGCAAACAGCTGGACACTGTGGGGCTGGAGGAGATGGATCGGCTGTGGGAGGAGGCGAAAAAAAATGGCGCATAGGACGGAAGTGGACATATACTATGAAGACACGGACTGCGGAGGGGTGGTTTACTATGCCAATTATCTGCGGTTTTTCGAGCGGGCAAGGACCAGGATGATGATCGATCTGGGAGTGGACCCGGCCTATTGGCAAAAACAAGGAGTTGTGTTCGCGGTTTACCGCGCCGAGGTGGATTACAAGGCCCCTGCCGTGTATGGCGACCGGTTGGATATTGAAACCACCATAAGCGATATACGGCCCACACGTCTGACATTCAACTATGTGGTCCGCGTGGGGGAGCGGGTGATCAACACCGGACTTACGAAGATGGCCTGCGTGGGCGCGGACATGAGGCCACGGAAGATACCTGACGAGATAGAGGAAAAGCTGGCGAATCAAGATGGATAATACGACACAGAATAGTGAGCCTGCGGCTCTGGAGCCTGCGGGCCTGGTGGTGAAGCCGGAGGAGGAATTTGACCCGAAGGATCTGGCCAGGAAAATAAGAGAGCGGGTCCGGCAGAAGATGGAATCCGGATTCTACGACGCAGACGAGATCGACCGTGTGAACAAGTTCCGCCCCCCCGTCCCGAAGGAAACCGAGGAGATGAACCGTCGGCTGATGGAGGTGATGAACGCCAACTGGGACGCCGCCGGACCACTGGATTTTTCCACCCATCGCGCAGGGCTGGGCGCCAAGGTGGCCGTGCTCTTCAAGAAGTTCTACCAGAAGTTCGTCCACCGCTTCGTGAAGATGTCCCTGGTCCGGCAATCCCATTTCAACATGGCCGCCAAGACCGCCATGGAGGAGGGATTCCACCTGCGCGCCAGATACCTGACCCTCAGCGAACAGGCCCGGGGGCTGGAAAAGGAAGCCACCGAGGCGAACCGGAGGAGCAAGGATTTGGAGGAGAGAGTCCGGTTTCTGGAAAAGTCGCTGCAGGACCTGGATCGCCAGGGCATATTCATGAAAAACCGAATCGCCAAGATTCTCGACTCGGTGTCGGCAGCCGCGCCAGGAGCGCCAATGGACGCCGAGACCGCCGACGCCCTTGCAAAAGAACGCTCACGGCTGGACTCCCACGACTACACCCTTTTCGAAAACATCCACCGCGGCAGCCGCGAGGAGATAAAGAAGAAGCTTGGAGTGTACGCCGAGTGGTTCGCAGAAGCCGGGGAGGTGCTGGACATCGGATGCGGCCGCGGGGAGCTTTTGGAGCTTTTCCGGGAGAGGGGCATCCGGGCGCGGGGGCTGGATATCAACCCGGATATGGTTACAGAATGCAGAGCCCGCGGCTATGACGCAGAAGAAGCGGACGCCTTGGCCTATCTGGAGTCGCTGCCGGACAACTCGCTGGGGGGGATAACCGCCATTCAGTTCGTGGAGCACCTGACCACGGAGCAGATCGCCCGGTTCTTTTCGCTGGCGCTGGAGAAGCTGCGCAAGGGAGGGCTCATCGCCACGGAAACCATCAACGCCAAGTGCCTGACCACCTTCTCCGGGGCTTTCTACCTGGACATGTCCCACGTAAAGCCTGTCCACCCGGAGGCGCTGAAGTTTCTGGTGGAGCGGACCGGCTTTGAGGAAGCGCGGATAGAATACCTGAACCCTTACCCGGAGCATATGAAACTCAACGCGCTGGATGGCGCGGCCTTCGAGGGGGGGCCGACGGCCCAGATAATGCCCCAGTTCAACGCCAACGTCATGAAGCTGAACGACATCCTGTATGGCGCCACCGACTATGCGGTGGTGGGAAGGAAATGATGCTGTGAGTGGCGGCCCGGCAAAACTGGAGAATCTGAACGATTTGTTGCGAAGGTTCGCCAAAGAACGGAACTGGGAGCAGTTCCACTCGCCGAAGAACCTTTCCATGGCCCTGGCCGGGGAGGCGGCGGAGATAATGGAAATTTTCCAGTGGCTCTCCGAGGAGCAAAGCCGCAGCCTCAACGCCAAGCAAACCGCCATGCTCACCGACGAGATCGGTGATGTCTTGATATACCTTGTCATGCTGGCGGACAAAACGGGAGTGGATATCCTCTCCGCCGCTGAAGCCAAACTGGAAAAGAACCGCACCAAGTACCCTGCCCCAGGCCGCAAGGATGAGAGCGGCGAGTTCACCGAGTTTGGTTGAGCCCGGACGCGCCAAGAAGTATCCAACGCCGTATAGTCGTTGACCACATCGGCGGGGATTAATTACATAGAAGAAATTCTCGTTTCTTTTCTTTCTTGCCGCATAGGCGCAAGCTTGGTATCTTGAATTGTTATGAAGAAGCTGACTAAGGAACAAAAAGAGCTGATCCTTCAGAAACTCGAAGAGAGCGGCCAGTTCCCCAACCTTGTGCAGAAGGCAAGGCAGAACCCTGAAGAGGGGGGGGATGACAAGGAATGGAACAAAGCGCGCAAAAAAGTGGTCTCCTCCATGATGCGGGAGAGCAACAGCCGTTTTTTCAAGGTTGCGCCCCTTCTGGACAAGCGCGTGGTCAAGTCCAAAAGAACAGAATGGCTGTACGACAATAAGGAAAATCTTGGGTTTTTATTCATCGTTATCGGCACAGCGCTGATATTCCTTGATCCTGGCACATTCGGCGTCAGGGGTGACGCGCCGTACGTCCAGGGCCCGATGGATTACCTGGCGCTGGTCCAGTACATCCTGAATTGGGGCCCCATGGGATGGATGGGAGCTATATGCATGTTGGGGGGGTATCTTTTCAGCCGCCAACCTCAGCTGTTCCTGGACTGACAATCCGCCGTTTTTTGGCTGGCTTTTTTCGCCCCATCAGCAAAATGAACAGCAGCGGCTTGCGAAACAAAACCAATCGGAATAACCTGATAACGCAGACAATATATGAATAACGCTAAATTTTTTCGGTGGCTTAAATACGTTCTGGCCACAACGGTTGTTTTCGTCGCAGCTGGTTTTCTCCTTCAGTTGGTTGCGGAAGGACGCACCCCGGCCGAAGCTTGGGATATTCTTCTGGCGTATGGACTATACCAATCCGCGCTTTACGCCATAGTGGTTGCCACGATTCTCACCATGAAGTAAGACTCTTCCCGCCCGGCGCCGGAATGGGTGGAAGGATAAAGGCCGCGATAGGTGAGATTTTGCTTTAGAATGGGACCGGTTTCGATATATTCTTTTTAGGCGAGCTGATCCGGGATAATTTGTTAATCAGCAGCAGGGAGGCTGAGGCGAACCTTAACGTTTAATCGAGAGAAGCCATGGGCAATCTGATAAAGGACTTGGTGGAGGATCACAAAGCGCTGGCGGAAGCGCTGGACGATCTGAAGAAGATCGGAATATCCTCCTCCGCTGGAAGGGACAAGATCGGAGCCATAAATGGCACATTGCTTGGCCACCTGCAAAAGGAAGACGAAAAACTGTACCCGCCGCTGTACAAGGACGCGGAGAACGACCCGGCCCTGAAAAGAAAATTGGATATGCTCTCCGAGGATATGCAAAGAGTATCCCAGGCGGCGCTCAACTTTTTTACAAAATATAAAGATGGCGGTGAGGGTTTGGACTTTATCCGCGATTTCGGGGCTCTGGTGGGCAAGCTTAACATCAGAATCCAATGGGAAGAGACACAGCTTTATCCGGAATATGAACGGAGGCATCCAGAAGATTAGCAGGGGGCGGGCTCTGCCTGGCCAAGGGCTTTCTCCCTCCCGCTTACCTTTTACTCAACTCCCCAGTTATTTCTCTTGGTTTCCAAGATGAGTCTGATCACGCGCCCTGCGGCGCCCAGGTTTTTATGGCTGGCCCCGGTGGCTTGCGCATTGGCGTTTCTTGCCGTTGCTGGCCTGGCCTCCGCCCAGGAGGATATTTCCATCTCCGCCTCCACATCCTCAAAAAAAGTGCCCCCCGGCTCTGGCTTCCTCTTCACCATCACGGTGGAAGCTTCCGGGGTGAAAAGAATTCCCGATCCCGGGCAACCGGACTTCGGCCCCATCCAGACGCTGGGGAAATCCACCAGCCAGAGCATGGCAATATCCGGCTTTTCCATGAAAATCTCCCGCACTGTCACATACCAGCTAGTGGCGCCGGACGAGGGGGAGTACACCATCCCCCCCGTTTCCATCACTTACGATGGCAAAACATACAGCACAAAGCCTGTGACCATCATAGTGGACAACTCGGCGCCAACGCCACCCTCCTCAGGAATAAACCGTGGAAGCATCCTTCAGAATCCCCTGGGCGCCATGGGCCCCTCCGGAAACCAGCGCCAGACCGAGAGCTCTGAAGAGGAGATGTTCGTCACCATGGAGGTGGATAACACAAAACTGTGGCTGGGGCAGCAGGCTGTGGCCACCTTCTCCTTCTGGCGGGCGGTGGACCTGTGGGAGAAACCTGGCTACCGGAAACCAAAGTTCGAGGGGTTCTGGGTGGAGGAGCTTCTGCACGCGGACGGCGCCGCGGAAAAAACCACCCTGGAAACCAGAAACGGCAGAAAATACGCCCTCTCCAGAATCCGGTACGCCATTGTGCCCCTATCTCCAGGCAAGCTGACCGTGGACCCGGCGGTGCTCACCGCCTCCGTGGACCCCTGGTCCCGCGGACGAAAACTCATCACTAGGCCGGTGGATATCTCCGTCTCTTCATTGCCCACCGAAGGGGCGCCCGCTGAATTCTCCGGGATGGTGGTCTCCAATCCAAAAATATCACTGACTGCCAGTCCCTCTTCGGTGAAGCTCAACGACAGCCTGTTCCTGACCTTTACGGTGGAAGGGAACGGATACTTGAAACCGGCCACCGCGCCGGCTGCGCCCAAAGGGGATTGGTTCGATGCGTACGAGCCGAAAATCTCCGACGAAGTGATAAAGACCGGCGATAGACTCCTCACCAATAGGACGGTGGAGTATCCTTTCATCGCCCGCAAGGAGGGCGTTTGGGCCCTCCCCCCTCTGACCACGGCTTGGTTCGATCCTGTTACCGGTAAATATGAGCGATACTCCTCAAGCCCCGGCCAGATCACGGTGACGGGCGGACCCACAGCCGGGCAACAGGCCATCACCCGCTCCACTATTGCGCCGAGGGCAGGGACCGCCAGGTATATCAAGCCAGATTATGCGACCCTGCCAGACATGGGATCGCCCCCTCATCGGCGCCAGTGGATATGGGCGATGATCGCGGCCCCGGCGCCATTGCTGCTCCTGGCCTGGGCATACCGAAGGCGGCGGGACAGGCTGAGCGCGAACACGGCGCTGGCAAGATCCCTGGCTGCGGCCACAACCGCGCGCCAAAGGCTGGATCATGCGGAAGCCATGGTTGAGCCGGATATCTTTTTCGCCGAGCTGGACCAGGCGGCCCGCGGGTACCTGGCGGACAAGTGGAACATCCCCGCCCCAGCTGTCACCAGGAAAACGGTGGCGGAGCGGCTGGGGAAATCGGATAACGGCGTGGCGCAGGAATTCGACGATCTGCTCTCCGCCCTGGAAATGGCCCGCTATGCCCGCCCGGCTCCGGAGCAGATGAAGCTTCTTCTGGAAAAGACAAGGGGGCTGGTGAAAACCATGGAAAAAGAGGAGCGCAAATGACCATGCGATCTATCCTGGCCGCGTTTCTGTTTCTTCTGGCTTTTACCCATGGCGCATGGGCAGACCCGGCGGAGGTGTATAACAGGGCCAACGCGCTCTTCGCGAGGGAACAATACCCAGAGGCGCTGAAACTGTACGAATCAATTCCGATCCAGAATCCCGACCTGGAATATAATATCGGCGCAACTTATCTGAAGATGGGAGCTATTGGAAAGGCCACTCTCCATTTCAAAAGAGCCGAAAGACTGCGCCCAGGCGACGAGGATACCAGGGCCAATCTGGAGTTCATCGCCGCCACGAAAGCTGACCGCGAAGCCTTCCGGGAACAGGGGATCGCCGCCATGTTGCTGGAATGGCTGCTGGGGCTCGGCTCTGTGGCGCATGTCACGCAAATGGCCCTGGGCCTGTACCTCGCCTCATCATGCGCCGCAATGGCGCTGATCCTGGCCCGCCCCGGCGCCGGAAAAAATTGGATCGCCATGGTCATGACCATCCTCATGACCGCCACTGCCTTCACCAGCGCACTTGCCGCGGCCCGGATAATCAGTTTCGAGGATCGCTCCCAGGCGGTGGTGATGACGGCGGAGGCTCCGGCGCGCCCCGATCCCTCCGCTCATGCCGATCCGGCGTTCACACTGCATGAGGCGACGATAGTCCAGCTGGGCCGGGTGGAGGGCAATTATATCTTCGTGACGCTGGCCTCCGGTCATAGCGGCTGGATGGACCGGGGAAGCCTGGAGAGGATATAAGCAAAGGTTGCCTTTCCAAATAATCGGAGCCACCTGATGTGGTGATCACCAACGGTGGCGGCGCCGGCACAGAGGATTATTTTTACCGCCACGAAGGGATATATTGCTTTCGTTTTGTCTGGGCAACCAAGTTCCATACCCGGCTAATCGCAAACATGCGCTATAATCCGGCATGATTATCTGGATAGACGCGGACGCCGCTCCAAGAGCCATCAAGGAAATGGTGTACAAAGCGGCGCGGAGAACCAATTCGCGAGTCAGACTGGTGGCCAATTCATACATGACCATTCCAGAAAATCCGCTCTTCAGCCTCACTGTGGTAAACAGTGGACCAGATGAGGCCGATCGCTATATCGAAGACAACGTCGCCGGGGGTGACATTGTGATCACGGCTGATATCCCGCTGGCGGCCAAGGTGGTGGCAAAGGGCTGCCCTGCCATCAACCCGGTGGGGATTGTATATACCGAGAAAAACATCGGTGAGCGACTGGCCGCCCGAAACCTGATGGCAGACCTTAGAAGCGCCGGGATGGATACCGGCGGCCCGGCGGCGTTATCCAAAAAGAATATCCAGGACTTCGCCAACATCATGGACCGGCTGATTACGAGGCTTTCAAAAGACACCTAATATCGGCTGCATAGACGCGCCGGTCGTTTTCGACAATGGAATGCGACAAACATAGAAAAAAAGTTGCCATCACCATGAGGCGCAAGACGCGCTACACATGTAGCATTGTGATCCACATCGCCCAGCTTTTATCCCACTACTGTCGACATGCCAACCTTCCATATCATCCATCCATGGGCGGAATACATGACTCGTCCAAACCAGTTTGACTTAGCGATTGTATATGTGAGTAAATGAACGTGTATTTGCTCCATGGATTGGCGGTGGTGTCTGCCACATTGATGATGTTGCGAGAAGTTGACGTATGGCGGGGTTATAATCAGCGGACGTATTTTCGATGACAGTGGCATGGCAAAAAAGATTCTGACGGTATTATCGAATTTCGGCTATTGGGGAGTCGAACTGACCGGCCCGATGGTCAAGCTGGAGCAAGCCGGACACGAGCTGGTTTTCGTTACACCAAAAGGTGAAAGACCCAACGCTCTCCCGCCCAGCTATGACACCACCTACATTGATCCCCCACTCGGCTATTGTGTCACCACCACCGGGGACGCAGAGCAGGTCCTTGGATTCAAGGACAGCCCCAGGCTGGATAATCCCATAAACCTCGGCAAGTGGTTTCCCGAGCGGCCATACTATAGCGCTCCTGATTTCCTGCGGGATTTTGAAAAATACCATGAAAAGCTGAGCCACCTGCAGAGCGACCTGGATGAATATGACGGGCTAATGCTGGTGGGCGGCAGTGGGCCGATTATCGACATGGTAAACAACCAGCGCCTTCACGATCTGATCCTCGGATTCCACAAAAGCGGCAAACCGATTGCAGCCATCTGTTATGCCGTAGCGTGCCTTATATTCGCCAGGGATTTCAACGAGCGAAAATCGATTATCCGGGGCAGGAACATCACCGGTCACTGCATCGAATATGACTATCACGACGGGACAGGCTTTTCAGGGACGGATCTGAACATGGGACCGCCGCCCTATTGCCTGGAGTATATGCTGACTGACGCTGTCGGCCCGGAAGGCGCGTACCACGGTAATTTCGGCAAGAAGACATCCGTTGTTGTCGATTATCCGTTCATCACGGCCCGTTCCCTGCAATGCTCACATGAATTTGGCGAGCAATTTGTGAACGTACTCGATAACGGATTGAAACGATATGGCTGGTGAGTAGCAGCTCTGAAGCAAGCTGATTAATGGACATAAGCTGGGGTCCTGGACAATGTGGCTCCAACGGGGAGTGAGGGAGGAGAGAGGGCGATGATTGAGACGGCAAACAAGCTGAGCAAGGCGGGAGACATAGCGGGGCTTGGTGAATGGTTACAAAAAAAGGGTAACGATCCGAATCTGTATAGCAAGGAAGGCTGGACACCGCTTCTGTGGGCCTCGGTCCGGGGGCGTCACGAGGCGGTGGATCTGCTTCTGAAAAATGGCGCCGATATCGCCATCCCTCATGGGAAGTCGAAGGCTCTGGCGGTGCACCTGGCTGGTCAATCCGGAAGCGTCCGCACAGCCGAAATTTTACTGGACCACAAGCCTGATCATCTTAACGCTGTTTTCGACGTGAACGGACATACAATTCTGATGAACGCGGTTTTTTATGGTCATCTGGAGCTGGCCGAGTTTTTGTTGAAGAGGGGGGGGGATACATCCATCCCCACGGCAAGGGGCCTGGGAGCGATGGAAATGGCCTCTCAGTTCCAGAACCATCGGATGATGGATCTGGTCCGTCCATACGATACTCCCGCCGAGGCCAAAGCGGAAGCGTATAAAAAATATCTTGACCGGATAGCCCCCAGGATTCCCGAGAGCGAAAAGACCGAACAGGAATTGGCCGATAAACTTGTCCGTGTAATTGAGGAGGGTTTAAAAAAGGTCTCCACTGATCCGGGCGCCTCTGAGTCTACTCTGGCCACGGTTAAGGATCTTATTGAAGTACGGAAAGTAAATGTAAATCGCCTGGGCGGTCCGCTGCAGCAGCCGCCATTGATCGTGGTGGCGACGGGGAATAACGGTTTCCCCCCAAATCCGGATGTTGCTCGACTGCGGAACCAACTGGCCAAATACCTGCTGGATAAGGGCGCCGACCCTATGCTCCACGAGAAACATCCCATGGATGTGCAGACCATTATCCGGGCGGCGGTGTTCAACCATCTGGAGATACTGAAGATGTGTGCGGAACATATGGCGCCCCAGAGGCTTGCCGAAGGGATAAACGAGATCCCTGTGGTGAACGGGCTTACCGCCATGCACGATACGGTGCTGAGGGCATCGACGGCAGATTCGGAACACCTGGAAGGTTATCTGGCGCAAATCCGATTTTTCATAGAAAACGGGGGCCGGGTTGATATCGAGGAGTTTTCGGGGCTGACGCAACGAAGCATAGCGGAACAGGCCAAGGATACCAACAACCGAAAGCGTATTCTTGAGGTCATTGACGGAAAGGCATAAATATTTGAAGGGTCTTTAATCCTGGATGGGATCAGACGGCTCGGCTGGATCGTTAAACAAAAAACTGGAGGATTGAAAAATGAACTCGTTAGGCGGCAGAGACATGAATAGAATGAAAACCCACCTAGCTGCGGGCAAGGTTTGCATCGGCGCCACGATCACCATGAACAGCCCGGTGGTGGCGGAGCTTTTTTCCCATCTTGGCTTCGATTGGCTTTGGTTCGAGACAGAACACTCCTCCCTCAGTGTCGCGGAAGTCCAGGCCATGCTGCAGACAACAAATGGCGCCCATGTCACCACCATCGTCCGGGTTCCCTGGAATGACAAGACCCTGATCAAAAGAATGCTGGACACCGGGCCTGATGGAATAATTATTCCGCTGGTGAACAGCGCCGAAGAGGCGGAAGCGGCTGTACGCGCCATGAAGTATCCCCCCTGGGGCGAGCGGGGCGCCGGATTGTCCAGGGCCCAGTGCTACGGCCTTCACATGCCGGAATATATGAAGACCGCCAATGATGAAGTGTTGACGATCCTGATGATCGAGCATGTCAAGGCTGTGGAAAATATCGAAGAGATCATCGCCGTGAAGGGAGTGGACTCCATTATGGTCGGCGCCCTGGACCTCTCCGGAAGCATGGGCATGCTGGGGCAAACCACGGACCCCAAGGTTGAAGCGGCTATACAGAAGGTGTTGGCCGCCTGCAAGAAAGTAAACATGCCCGCCGGGATCATCACCACTTCCCCAGACCAGGCCAACGAGCGTATCAAGCAGGGATTCACCAATATCATATTGGGGATAGATGTTCTGTATTTGCTGGGCGGCGCCTCGGAGGCGTTGGGGAAAGTCGACCGCGGCGGAAAAGAGTAGCCAGGATTCGCGAAAAGCCACCTATTGGAAAGCAAGGAGCCAGATAAAATCATGAAGCTGAAAGGGAAAAAGATCGGGGTCTTGTTCGAGGGGGATTTCTATGAGAACGAGATCTTCTATTACAAATACCGTTTCCCCGAGGAGGGGGCGGAGCTGCATTTTCTGACACGGCTGTGGGGCCAGGACAAGATAACCTTCAAGGGGCACGAGTATCATGTGCCCATGGATTGCACCGAGAGCTTCGAGGGTATGACAGACGAGGAGCTGGCGACCTACTCTGCCATAATCG
>JAOUMU010000005.1 GCA_029881335.1 Nitrospinota bacterium
CTTTTCGCGAGTTTTTCCCCATATTCCACGCTCCCTTCGGTTACATGAAACATGAGGCGCCGGGTCATTTTCGCCCCTTACTTCGGTTACGTTTAATTTGAGGCAATTCGTGTCATCCCTACTCATATTGACTTGGCTTCCTACTAACGGCTATACTCCACATTTTGCGCTTTTCAAGGTGTATAGATAATGAGTTGGGATGATAAAGACAAGCCGCCGCGACGCGGAGGGGCTGGGGGATTCGATAAAATTCCGGATATACCGGACTTTGACCTGAGCAAGCTCAAGCCACCATCGTTACGGTCGATCCATTTTGTTTTCATGGGGATGGCCCTTTTTCTGCTGTATATGGCAACAGGTATTTACAGCGTGCAGTTGCAGGAGCGAGCCGTGGTGCTGGCTTTCGGAAAACATGTGGACACCACCCCGCCAGGGATGCACTGGAACATCCCGTACCCCCTGGGGAAAGTGGTCAAGGTGCGGATGGAGGAGATCAAGAAGGTGGAGGTGGGCCTTCGCACAGGGCCTACCGGCCTTTCCCATGCCGACCTTTTAAAGGAAGCCCAGATGCTCACCGAGGGGATCAACATGATCGACGTGCAGATGTCTGTGCAGTACCAGATAAAGGATCCTGCTCAATTTCTGTTCGGAGTCTCAGACCCACAGTTGGACAGGAACGAGAATCCCAGGTATGGGTCCGTGCGCATGATATCTGACGAGGGGCTGAAGTTCACCGTGCGCAACGTGGCGGAGGCGGCCCTTCGCGAGGTGGTGGGATCAAGCCCCATCGACGATGTGCTCACAGTTGGAAGAAGCAAGATCCAGCAGGAGGTTCACGAACTTATGCAAAGAATCCTGGATATATATGGGGCTGGCGTCACGATAAACCTGGTGCAGTTGCAGGATGTCTTCCCGCCAGAGGCGGTGAAGGAATCTTTCCACGACGTGAACAACGCCGAGGAGGACATGAACCGACTGATCCGTGACGCTGAAGGATACTCCAACGCTATCATCCCCCAGACCCGTGGAAAGGCTGCCCAGATCGTCGCCGAGGCGGAGGCGTACAGCGCCCAGAAAGTGAACATGGCCAAGGGTGACGCGCTTCGGTTTGACTCTCAGCTGACTGAATACATCAAGGCTCCGGAGATAACGAAAAAGAGGCTGTACCTGGAAACAATGGAAATCATTCTTGGCAAGGTGGATAAAACGATCATAGACAGCGAATCTTTAAGCTCTCTGGTGCCCCTGCTATCCCTGGGACAGAGTCGTGGCTCCAAGCGCCAGGCCCTGCCCAAAACAACACAACCCTCTGAGCAGGAGAGTGGACGATGAATTTGAAAAGTATATTGACCGCCCTGGCCCCGGTGCTTTTGGTGGTGGTGGTGCTCCTTGGGTCGGACACTTTTTTTATCGTCAATGAAAACGAGCAGGCTGTGATAACGCAGTTCGGCCGTTTTGTCCGGAAGATCCAGGAGCCGGGGCTGAAATATAAAACACCCCTATTGCAAAGTGTCATTTATTACGACAATCGCCTTCTGGACCATGACGTGCAGCCACAGGAGGTGGTCACAAAGGACAAAAGAACCCTGGTGGTGGACAACTTCTCCAAGTGGAAGATCGTGGATCCTGAAAAGTTTTATAAGCGAGCCAAAACCGAAAAGGTGGCCGAGGAGCGCCTGCGCGACATCATATATTCAGAATTGAGGCAGGATTTCGGCGCCCATGATCTCAACGAGATAATCTCCGCCAAACGAGTGGATTTGATGCGCCTGGTTACGGAGCGGTCCAACGCCAAGGTGCTGGAGCTTGAAATGGGAGTCGAGATCGTGGATGTGCGGATTAAACGCGCCGACCTTCCCCCCTCCAACCAACAGGCCGTATTCAACCGGATGAGGGCCGAGCGCAAGAGAATCGCCCGCCAGTTCCGCTCCAAGGGGGACGAAGAAGCGCAGAAAATCCGAGCCACCACCGACAAGGAAAAAGTAATCATCCTGGCCGAGGCGTACAAAACGGAGCAGGAGATTCGGGGTAAAGGAGATGCTGAGTCGATCAGAATAACAGCGGAGGCTTTCGGGAAAAATCCAAAGTTCTTCGAATTCCTGCGCAGCCTGGAGGCGTATAGAACCGCCATTAGCGAACAGGACTCCATGGTGCTCACCCACAACTCCCCATTCCTGAAATATCTCAAGGAGCCATGATACGCAGCCGGATCGGCTGGCCGGTCCGGCTTGCCGGTCCAGGCTGGCCGACCCGGTATAAGCCATCACCAGCCCATCCGCGTCGGCCGGCCACCCGTGGGCGCGCGCCTGTTGACGTTATTGTAGCCTCTTCCGGCGGCTGGCGCCATCTCCTGCCGAGTCCCTCCAGCAGGCCATGCCCCTATAAAAACCGTTTCACGCGTGGAAGCAGATCCTGGGGTGTCATAGGTTTCACGATAAAATCATTTGCCCCCCGTTCGAACACACTGTTGCGAAGGTTCACTTCCCTGGTCAAGTCCGCGGAGCCAGCGGTGGCGGCGATGATAGGGGTAAGCGAAAAGGCCGGGATCTTCCGCACCTCCGCGATAAATTCGAGCCCATCCATTTCCGGCATTACAATGTCTGTGATTATCAAGACCGGCGTCATATTGTCGAGTTTCCGGAGCGCCTCGGCTCCGTGGGAGGCCTCGACATACTCCAGGTCCACATCCAGGTCGTCAAGAAGGGCCATGGTCAATATCCTTTGATCCTCCTGATCGTCCACGATCAGGACCTGCTGAATGGTCTGGGGCAAATGGACATAAAACACCGTTCCTTCGCCAAGGCAGGACTCCGCGGAGATGCTCCCCCCGTGCGCCGTGACAATGTCATGGCTCAAAGGCAGGCCCAGGCCAGTGCCCATCTCGCCGGCGGTCCCCTGGGATGTGGTCTTCACCTCGTGCCGGAACAGATCCGGTAAAATATCAGTTTCAATACCGGCCCCTGTGTCCTTCACCGCGATGCTGTTTTTATTCCCATCGGGTATGAACACGGTCACCACATCTCCCTTGGAGCAGAACTTGATGGCGTTCGACACCAGGTTGCGGATCACCTCCACCAGAAGGTCTGGATCGGCGACAATAGTGGCGCCAGTTTCTATTTCAACGTGGAGTTCCACCCCCTTTTCCTCGGCCAGCGGCTTTACACTGGCCAGGCATGAGGAGACCAGCGGATAGATGAATATCTTTGTTTTGCGCAGGACCACCTTGCCGGTCTGGAGCCTGTTGATATCGAGAAGCTGGTCGATCATCCGCAACAAACCGTCACCCACCTCGATGGCTCTGTTCACCAAATCCTTTCTTCGCTCCTCGCTGTCCGCCATATGCAGCACGCTCAACAATCCCATGATCGACCCAAGGGGGGAGCGCAAATCGTGGGACACCAGGTTGATAAACTTGTCCTTGAGCTTTGTAGCCTCCTCCGCCTTCACCTTGGCTCCCCGAAGCTGGGCCTCCACCTTTTTCATCTCGGTGATATCGCGCCCCATTCCGGCCATGCCGGTATATTGCCCCTCTTCGTTCTTGATAGCCGCTCCACTGAAATGATGATCCACCAAAGCGCCATCAGCGCTTATCATATGCCCCTCCACCCAATGGATTCCCTTTTTGAAAACATCCTCAAAGGCTGCCCGCATAATACTAACTTCCTCGGTTGGGACGAACTCGTGAACCCTTTTCCCTTCCAGCTCCTCTGGCCCCAGCCCGGTTAGCTCTTCCATCTTTCTGTTCCATTTCACCAGTCTGCCTTCCATGTCGAACATGTAAAAGATATCCGGCATGACGGCAATAATGGCCTCCATTTCGCGCAGCGCCTCCGCCTTGGCCACCTCTGCCTCCCGGCGTTCCTCCACCTGGCGGCGCAGGTGGCTCACCAGTCGCAGAATCAACAGCCACACCGCCACTAGTATGATAAAACCAGCGGCGGCCCCGACTAATACAGCGGATCTCACATCCTCTTCCATTCGCAGGAAAAACTCGCCGTTCACCTTGAACCGGGCAACGCCCACCAGTTCGTTGGTGTAGAAATCAAAAAGCGGCGCCTTGGTGTCTATGCACTCGGCGCACATTTTTCCGGACGAACGGACCATGTCCAGCGAGCCGGAGGCCACCGGCATCGCGCTGTAATCAATGGTGATTTCAACACTGTTGAAAAACGGAGTTCCATATTCGGGGTTGATGAGGAGTAAAATCTGGTCCATCAGATCCTCCACACGCTTTCGGTCCACACTCCCCACATCACGGGTAAGCGCGTTGGCAAAATGGTAGGATTGGGCTTGCGTCATGGTCTGGGCCTGGGCCTGGGCTTCCTTTTCCAGGCGGGGATGCAGGCTATAGCTCCAGTAGTATGTCAAAAGCCCCCCCAGGGAGAGAGCCAGCGCCAGGAATATGACGCTGACAGCCATTTGTGCCCAGAGGAGTCCAGGCGATTCCTTGATATTACTCATAGCGTTTCACCACCCCCATAAAAAAGGGCTTCAAGCGTACGCCGGATTTTGACAACGTTTTCATGTTCACGAATGGGAGGACATACGCCTCCACAGAAATGCCGCCCAGTACGCCGCTCTCCACATGACCCGAATACGGCGAGAACACCAACACTCCCTTTTCACTCCCATAACCGATGATAGGATCCAGGCCTCCCTTTCCCATGTTTTCGCCGATAAAGACTCCCGCCACCCTCCGATCCGCGTATTTCTGGAAGGTCATGTCGTTGGTAACTTCAATGCGGATGGGAATCTTGCGTATGGATGCGGAAGCCCGCCCCTTGTCGGAAATCCCCAGTTGGGTGGCTATATTATCAGCGGCGGGGCCATCAACTTTATACGCCACTATAACCAGAAGGGCGCCATCCTCCCCTTTCTTCGATTCGATATCCAGATCCGCCGCCAGCATCGCCTGGAAAAATTTGACGCCGGCCTTGACTCTTCTCTCCTCGTAAGGATCACTGGCCGAAGCCGCCTGTAAAGACAGCAGGAGTACGAGAGAAGAGAGCAACACCCTGCCACACGTCAACATCCTTACCGCTCCACCCCCCTCGCTTCCTCTGGAGGCCTAGAAATCATACGATACCTGCGCCCACCATGCCCTGCCAGTGCGCGGAAGGTCTTCCGGATATGAATTGGTGGCGGATATTGACTTGTACTTATGATCGGCTATATTGTTCACCCCGGCGCGCAAACTCAGTCCATGCATCCCCGCGTTGTGCCAGTTTACCGAAATATTCACCAATGTGTAAGCTGGCAGTCTATCTTCCCTGGGGTCCAGGATAAGCCGTTCCCGATCCCCCACATATTGCGCCCGTATCGCCAGAAGCAAATTGTCGGCCACGGCGCCGAAAAGCTTTATATTCCCCAGGACCTTGGCATAATTTCCCACGTCCTGGTTGGTGTTCACATCTTTGAGATCACAGTAGGAAGCGTTGGCGGCCAGGGTCCATTCCTCGCCCAACTCCATCTCCATTTCCATCTCCACTCCCTGCTGCCTGGCCTTGTCCTTGTTCGCGTAGTTTCTCCCCTCGCGCAAATCACCGGGGGCTATCATACTCTCAAGGTTGCTCTGGTACACAGTCACCCTGGCTGTGACCCCTGGCTGGTTGAATATATATCCCAGCTCCGCGGTCCGCGATGTCTCCGCCTTCAGATCCGGATTGCCCAGCCTGCCCACGCCATAGGTGGGGGAATATAACTCCGCGAAAGTGGGAGGCCGATAAGCATGGGCGTATTGCGCCTTGACGATATGCGGCCCGCTACGCCACACACCGGCCAGCCGGGGGGAGACGCTGGAGCCGGCGTCGTCGAAATCGTCACTGCGCACTCCCAGGATCAGGTTCAGGTTTTCCGATACGGCCACCTGGTCCTGCAGCGCCAGACCAACGACCGTTCGCTCCTTGCCGGGAGTCAGCCAGTTGTTCTTCGGTCCACTATACCGCCTGGGGGTATCCAGGGCCTCACCCGTGGCGGGATCGAAGTTATACTCCTGCCACACATCCCCCATGGCCACCTTGGAATATTGCGCCTGGAACAGCCATTTCTGGTGGCGCCACCCCTTGTATGCGGCTTCCAACCCGGCGCCGGATTTGCTCTCACCATAATAGTTGCTGATCAGCCGTCCTTCCGGGGCGCCCGGAGGAATTCCATCCGCGCTAGGGCCATTTGGCCGGCCACCAGGAGGAGGCGGGCCTTCACCGCCCTCCAACGGTATGGGAGCGCCTTGGGGCGCCAGCAGATGGTTTTTCACCTCAAAACTGTTTTCCGCGGCGTCGGCGTATACCTTCACATCATATGTTTCCCCCGGGGATGTGTGATACGAGACACGAACAGCGTTAAGCTTCTCCTCCTGCCAGCCTTCCAGGCCCTCCTGCGTCAAGGCAAGCATCCCATAATAGTGGCCATACCGGCGCTCCGATGTCTGGATCCTGGCCTCCAGCCCCCCAACACCAAGCTTTACAACACCCAGGGTTTGGCCATCTTCGTCATCAATAGGCCCCGGGGAATTGGATCGCCCCTCAGTCTCAGGCCGGGAAGCGAAATGATCCTTTCCGGAATCGATCCCAGATCCTTCGGTCCTCCAGGACGAACCGTTAACTTGAAAGTGGAATCCGGTTTCCGGATTCTCGTATCTATATGACAGGCCGCCGCCGAAAGTCCCAAAGGCTCCTCCCGAGGCATAGGCGCGGTTACTTTGTTTCGTGATGATGTTTATCACACCGGAATAGGCGAACTCCCCATGAAGCGAGGCGCCCGGACCACGGATTATCTCTATCCTCTCCACCTGCTCTATGGGAATCATGAACGCCGATGTGGTGGCGCCGTCGAAAGTCTTGTTGACCGTCACCGAATTCAACTGGACCTGCATATGCCCCGAATGGTGGCCATTGCCTATTCCACGGATTATTATCTTCGGGTCGCCGGGGTTGTTTATGGCGCTCTCCACTCCGGGAGTCATGGATATCGCCTCCCCCACGGTGCGGGCGCCCATGGCCTCCATCCGCTGGCCATGCAGAATTGTGATGATGCCGGGAACGAAATCGGCGTTCATCTTCTCTTTTGTGGCGATTTCCGTCTCTGTCTCGATCAACGCCAGCAACTGGCGCATCTCATCCATCTCCCCCGCCAGGGCGGTGTTCATCTCGAAACCCGCCTTGCCCGGCTCGGAAGCCTGGGCTGGACCAAAGCCCGCAACGAAAAGGAAAACCACGAATGCAATTCCAAAAAAGCGCATTGATCACCTCATATTGATTCGTATTCCCTTTGAGACCACCCAAAATGGACACCCCCAATTCCAATTCTAAATACTGGCGATTTTCAATAGCTTCTTCGAATAACAGCGCACTTACGCGGTCTTGCGGCTCAAGGAGCTTGCAGGAGAACGGGCCGATTAAATGGAGGCCAGGGCTCCAGAAGCGCTGATTATATGGGTGTTCATTCCCATTTGCTCCGCCGTGTAACCCAAAGCCAGACCAATCAACTGCTGAATATGGACCACCGGCATCCGCAAGGTCTCGTCGATCTCCGGCTGGTATGCGTCCATATTCAGATGGCACAGCGGGCACTGAGTCACCAGGCAGTCCGCCCCCGATTCCTTGGCGGACCTTATCACGGAGCCGGAGAGGGTGAGCGAGTTTTGTTTGTTCATCATTATGATGGGGAATCCGCAGCACTTGAGCCGACCGGGGTAGTTAACCGTCTTGGCCCCTATCGCCTCCAGAATCCGCTCCATCTCGTCCGGATCGTCCGGATTCTTAAGGTCGGAGTATTCGTGGGGGCGTACGGAGTAGCAGCCATAAAAGGCGGCTGCCTTCAGCTCTCCCAATGGCTTTACCACCAGGGCCTTGAGCTTGTCCAGCCCGTAATCCTCAATCAATATTTTGGCGAAGTGGCGGACCTTGGCCTGCCCTTTGTATTCCCTTCCCGTCTCGCTTTTCAGCACATCATTGACCCGGGCCATATACCCCGGCTCCTTGGCCAGCCGCGCCTGGGCTTTCTTGTGCACTCCCTGGCAGGTGACGCAGATGTTCATGATATCCATCCCCCGCTCCTCGGCCAGGGCGAATGTCCTGGCGTTGACAGTGTCGGACACCATTACGTTGTCCTCGCCCCCCACGCCGGCGCCGCAGCAGGCGGCGTCTTCCATCTCGAACAGCTCGATTCCCAGTTTCTTGCACACCAGGTTTGTGGAGGTCAAAAGCTCCCTTCCTGCCCCCTTGGCCACACACCCTGTAAAAAACGCATATTGCAAAGCCATCGTCATAGCCCCTTAATCATCACCATCGGTTTTAGTCCCCGCTCCGCCAACGTTCTTTCGCAGCTCATGGAACCTTTTGAAAATTCGCTTCACCTCACCCACCTTGTCGATCCAGTGCGGAAACATGGGGGGAGCCTTGCGCTTTAACATCATTCGTAGCCCCACGGGCATTATGCCCAACAGCCCGGGTATATTGAAAAATCCCACACTGCGCACTGGCAGGTAATTCTCGTTGAGCGCTCCGAACCAGCGCATAGACTCCCGGAAGCCCAGGGCATGCCGGGCGCCGGGGCTATTAGTGATCCCCGCCATCATCACCGCTTCCCGGGTTTCCTCTATCCTGGCCAGCGGCTTGGTCTCCGTGGGGCACCGGGTGGAGCACTCGCCGCAGTGGGTGCAGTCCCACAGTCCGTTAGGCTCGGTAATCTTCTCCATGCGCTCCCGGCCCTTGGCGTCCCTGGTGTCGAATATGAATCTATGGGCCTTGGCCAAGGTGGCCGGGCCCAAAAATTTCTTATCCACTTCCAGCACATTGCAGTCCGACCAGCAGGAGGCGCAGAGGATGCATGTGGTCACATCGTCAATCAGTTGAAACTGGGCAGGCGTCTGCAACCTTTCGCGCGCTGGCTCATCCGCCAGGTTAGGCTGCAGCCATGGGCTCACCTTGCGCAGGGAGGACCAGAAAGGCTCCAGGTCCACCACCAGGTCCCTTATCACCGGGAAGTTGCCCAGCGGGTCCAGTTGGATCACGCCATTTTTCACCAAGCCGGCCGCCTGGGTTTTGCACGCCAGCAGAGCATGACCATTGGCGCGCATGGCGCAGGAGCCGCAAATAGCAGAACCGCAAGACATCCGGTAGGCCAGTGTTCCGTCCTGGGCGCCACGGATGGTGTTCAGGCATTTCAGGAGTGTATCTCCCTCCTCCAGGGCCAGCTTGTATTCATCGTATCGCGGAGATGCGTCCTTGCCAGCCTCGAACCTGTAGATCCTGAAAGTGATCTCGGACATCAGTATTTCCTCTCCTCCGGCTGGAACCGGGTGACGCGCACCGGCCGATACTTAAGCTCGTATCCGCCCTCCCCGGTCCTGAAAGCCATGGTGTGTTTCATCCAGTTACCATCGTCCCTGTCGGGAAAGTCGTTACGCGCGTGGGCGCCACGGCTCTCTTCGCGGGTCTGGGCGCCGGCGACGATCAATTCGCTGTATTCCAGCATGTGCCCCAATTCCAGCGCCTCCGTCAGGTTTGTATTGAACACCCCTTTTTTATTGTCCACCTTCACGTTTCGGAACCGGTCCTGAAGCTCTCTTATCTTTTCGTGGGCCGCTTCCATGTCGTCTTTGCCCCGGTAAACTCCCACTTTGTCTGTCATAGTGGTCTGCAGCTCTTCGCGAATGGCGGCCAGGTTCTCCGTTCCCTTGTTATGCAGAACCTCGTCGATCTCCCGCCGGGCGGCGGAAATCTCCCGGCTCTCATTCACCGGCGCCCACTTGGCGTCCAAGGTGACCTCGCGCATTTTTTTGCCTGCGCGGGTGCCGAACACCAACGCCTCCAGCAGAGAATTGGTCCCCAGCCGGTTGGCCCCATGCACGCTGATGCAGGAGCACTCCCCGGCGGCGAAGAATCCCTTCACCAGGTCGCCCCGTTCGTTGGCCACCACCTGGCAGTCGTTATCCGCAGGGATACCCCCCATGGAATAGTGAGCCGTCGGCTGGATGGGCACTGGATTGTCCAGTGCGTCCACCCCGATAAAATCCTTGGCGATCTGGTATATCTGAGGCAAGCGTTCCAGGATCTTTTCCTTGCCCAGGTGGCGCAGGTCCAAAAGCACGTAATCTTTTTTAGGTCCAGCGCCGCGGCCCGCCATAATCTCCGTCTGCTCCGAGCGGGACACGATATCCCTAGGCGCCAGTTCCAGCTTGCTGGGGGCGTAATTGGCCATGAACCGCTCGTTGTTTCCATTCAGGATATAGCCTCCCTCCCCCCTGGCCGCCTCGGAAAGCAGCAAGCCATGCTGGTACAGCCCCGTAGGGTGGAACTGCACGAACTCCATGTCCTGCAGTGGCACTCCGGCCCGGTAGGCGGCGCTGATGCCGTCACCGGTGTTAGCGTAGGCGTTGGAAGAAATCTTGTATGCCCGTCCATAGCCACCGGTGCCGAACATGACGGATTTGGCGTGGAACACCTCCGGCTTGCCGGTCTTCATGTCCATGGCCACCACTCCCCGGCAGATGTTCTCCTCCACAATCAGGCGCAACAGATAAAATTCGTTATAGAACTGCAGCTTGCCCCCTTTTTTCATCGATTGCTCGAAAAGGGTGTGCAGCAGGGCGTGGCCTGTCCGGTCCGCCGAATAGCAGGAGCGTTTGAACGAGTGACCGCCGAAGGCGCGC
Organism: Nitrospinota bacterium; assembly: GCA_029881335.1. Classification (GTDB taxonomy): domain Bacteria; phylum Nitrospinota_A; class UBA7883; order UBA7883; family UBA7883; genus JAOUMU01. Next base: position 10,652 of record JAOUMU010000005.1, read on the forward strand.
TGGGCGATCTTGTTTTCAGAAGTCCTGGAAAAAGGGCAGCCCAGCCGCTCCATGTCCACGATGACATGAGGAGCGTCGTTGCACATGATTTCAATGGCGTCCTGGTCGCCGATAAAATCCGCCCCTTTGACGGTGTCATATATGTGGGCGTTCGTGGAATCCCCGTCCACATTTGCCATCGCCGCAGCCACGCCACCCTGGGCGGCGCCGGAATGGCTCCTGGATGGGTAGACTTTGGTGATGACCGCCACGTCCAGATGACCCACAACTTCCAGGGCGGCCCGAAGACCCGCAAGCCCGGAACCGACTATCACTACATCATGTGAAAGCATGTCAATTACCTAGTTATATTGATCTTTGAGGTATTTCCCGCCAAAAGGCCACTATCCCCCATTTCATCCTGACAGAGGCATATTGTATAGACTGCCCTATCACCAAACAAGGGAAAAATAATCCGTCAGCGGCTCACGCGGCCAGGCGGAAGTCCCGCCCCACGGTTCTTCCAGGCCGCGACAGATATTCGCGGATAAACAACCTCGATCCAAGGGCTTGAACCGCTGCCAATATCAGCTCGCCTGTGGTCACCCACCCGGCGCCGCCTGTCACGGAGCATGTTTCCTCACCAACTCGGCGATATGGCCGGGGGTCTCGGCGATATCCACCATCATCTTCTCTCCGGTGGCTCGGATCTTGATCTCCGCCTTCCCCTGCTCCACCCCTTTCTTCCCCACGATCACCTGTAGGGGGATACCGATCAGGTCCGCGTCCTTGAATTTGACTCCAGCCCTCGCGTCCCTGTCGTCGATTAACGGCTCCAGGCCACTTTCATCCAATTGGCGGTATATGCTTTCGGCCACATCCATCACAGCTTCATCATTTGCATTCAGTGGAAGCAGAATAACCTTGAAAGGAGCGATGGCCAGGGGCCACATTATCCCGGCTTCGTCGTGGTTCTGTTCGATGGCGGCGGCGGCGGTGCGCCCCACTCCGATGCCGAAACATCCCATAATCATCATCTGCTCCTTCCCCTCGGCGTCCAGGACGGTGGCCCGCATCGACTCGGAATATTTTGTCCCCAGTTTGAAGATATGCCCCACCTCGATCCCCTTGGCCAGGCCCATAGCTGCGGCGCACTCTGGGCATGGATCACCCTCAATCGGTTGCCGGATGTCCGCCCATTCCGTCCCCTCCGGGAAGTCCCGTTCCGGATTGATGTTGACGATATGCATGTCCACCTTGTTGGCGCCGGTGACGGCGTTCACCATATTCCGGACCCAGTTGTCCGCCACCACCGGTATGGTCAGCCCAGGAGCTCCGGCGAATCCCACAGGCGCTCCGGTTGTTTTTATAACATCAACTTCATCAGCCAGCGAGGCTTCCGCGCAGCCTATGGCCCGGGCCAGCTTCACATGGTTTATCCCATGATCCCCCCGGCACAGCGCCGCCACCAGAGGCCGCTCCTCCAGGCCGGTCTTGAAGATCAGCGTCTTGATAAATTCGGTAGAGTCCCGCTTCAGAAACGCCGCCACATCCTCCACAGCGCCCAGGCCGGGAGTGGAGACCTCTTCCATCGCCATATGTGGCGCCGGGTCCGCCGGCGTGGGGGGGAGCGGCAGGCGGGAGCGCTCCACATTGGCGGCGTATCCGCATTTTTCGCAGTGGACGATGGTGTCCTCACCGGAATCGGCCAGCACCATGAACTCATGGGAGGAAGAGCCGCCGATCTGGCCTGTGTCCGCCTCCACGGCGGAAAATCTTAGACCGCATCTGCGGAAGATCGCCTCGTAGGCTTTTTTCATGGCTTGGTAGCTTTCGTTGGCGCCCTCCTCGTCCATGTCGAAGCTGTATGCGTCCTTCATGGAGAATTCGCGTCCGCGCATCACCCCGAATCGGGGGCGGATTTCGTCGCGGAACTTGGTCTGGATCTGGTACAGGTTCAGCGGAAGGTCACGGTATGAGCGGACATCGTTCCGCACAAGATCGGTGATCACCTCCTCGGCGGTGGGGCCATAGCAGAATTCACGGCCATGCCGGTCTGTCACTCGCAAAAGCTCCTTGCCGTAAAAGTCCCACCGGCCAGATTCCTTCCAAAGCTCGGAGGGCTGGATCGAGGGGAGGAACACCTCCTGGGCGCCGGCGCGGTTCATCTCCTCACGGATGATGTTTTCTATCTTGCGCAGAACCCGCACCCCCAGCGGCATGACGGAATATATTCCCGCCGCCAGCTTGCGGATCAAACCCGCGCGCAGCATATACTTGTGGCTGACAACCTCCGCTTCAGATGGAGTTTCCTTCAGCGTTGGCAGGAATAATCTGGAAAATTTCAACTCGTCCGCTCCACTGGTGTATTGTGATTAAAGGCTTGGATCATATTAGGTTACGAAGAGGGCCAAGTCAATATAACCCGTTATGCCGGATGCCAGCGCTCTAGTCAGCGCAAGCTGGCCACCCCGCCACCATGTTTTTTTCAAGATTCCATCTGGTAATATAATGCTATTAAAAATACTGGTTTGGATTCGACGCTGTCAAAACCGATCTTCGCCGATGGAATAAGGCGCAAGCGACCTCTTGTCCCGAATGAACCGGCAGGAGGGCAGAAACGATGCGTGGAATTGAACCCTGCCACATTATTGATCCGCGGAAGGTGAAATGAAGCGTATTGCTCTCCCGTTATTTACCCTGTTTCTTATTCCAGCCATTTTTTGTCTATACGGCTGCTCCCCCACTTCCGGTCACGAAGTCAAATCGGAGACCTTCGAGAAGTTGCGCTCCGTTCGGCGGGAGAGAAAGCTTCTGGTGGTGCAAAAGCTGGAGCGGATGAGGGGCAGGGTGAAGGATTCGGTTAATAATTCCGTGCTCACCGGGGCGTTTGACAGGTTCAGGTCGCTTCTGGCCGACGGCGCGCTTCCGGCGGGGACGGGCGCGTACGAGGACAAGGATCTGGACCAGGAGTATCTGGAGAAGTATTACAATTTTTACGACATCCTTTTCATAGATCGTGACGGGCTGGTGTTTCACACCATGAGGCGGGAATCCGACCTGGGCAAGAACATATTCAACAGCGACATTTCCTCCACATTGCTGGCGCAGACGCTGAAATCTGGGACGCTGGATGATTTTGTTGATTACCACTATTACTCCCCCTCCAGGGAGCCGGCCGCTTTTTTCATCGCTCCCATGAAGCGGCCCGATGGCTTGTCGGGATGGATCGTGTTCCAGCTCTCATCCGGGGCCTTGAGGGATATAATGTCCCAGGACACCAGCATGGGGAAAACGGCGGAAGTGTACCTGACCAATGAAAGCCACGTTATGCTAACCCAGTCGCGCTTGTTGCCGCAGGATACGGTCATGAACCTGCGGGTGGAGACGGAGGCTGTGAGGCGGGCGATGGAGGCCGGGGAAGGGGATGGCGTCATTCTCGATTACCGCGGCGTGCGTGTCTTCAGTTCTTTCGAGAAATTCCAATTCGCCGGGGTCGGCTGGGTAATCATCGCCGAGATGGACGAGGATGAGGTAATCACCCGACAATTCATGGATGACAGAGACCGCCTATATAACGAGATTTTCAAGCGGCTACCCGCCGGGACGACCGCCGAGCCGCATCCTGAATTGTTGTATCAGGAGAGCGTACGGGTGGACATCAACGAGTATGGCTCAGGGCGGGTCGATGATGTGATCTCCACCGCCGGAGTCACCACTTGTACGGCGGTGGTGATCCAGTATCCCGGGAAGTTCGCCTTCCTGGGTCATATTTATCCGCTGGATGATGTGTATTTCGAGGGGTGGGAGAAATATATATTAGGCGTGTATTATGGGTTGTTCGGCAGCGTCCATGGTGACAGGGTGGCGGACCTGATGGGAAGAATGCTCCATGAGATCACATATTTTAATATCCACCCATCGGAGACCAGACGTCTGGAAGCGGTGCTGCTGGCCACCCACCGCAACAGCTTCAGGCGGATTACCGACAGGCTGCTGGATACGGGGCTTCTTCTTTCCCAGATCAGGATTGTCACACTCGATGGGATGAAATATCTGGACGTGGCTGTGGAGGTGGATAAGGCCTCGGTGGTGGCCCACTGGGTGGGCCCCGGCGGAAAAAAAGAATGGACCAACGCGGCGGGCGCTCCCACCCTGGACGTACTCGTAAAGGATATTATCGGATACGATTCCCAGGGACCAGTCTAGCAGGTAGCCTCTTCCGGGCCGCCCGTCAGGTCATCCGACGGGTCTGGCAGATGGACGTAGAACACCGTACCGCTCCCTGGCTGGGACTTCACCCACATGGAGCCGCCATGGGCGGTGACAATCTCGTTAATCAACGACAGGCCTATCCCCCAGCCGGAGCTTGGGTCGATATTTTTTCCGCTGGTGTCCAGGGTGGCGGCCATGATTTTGGCCGCGCGCCTCTCGTCCATTCCTTCACCGCTATCCTCCACCGCCAGGGAGGCCCCATCATCGGGGGGACAAAATATCCGTACCTTTCCACCCGGGCCCGTATATCGGACAGCGTTGGAAACCAGGTTTTGTATCACATGGGTCAGCAACGCTTCGTCGCCGAAAACCTCCACGCCAGGGGGGATATCGTTTACCAGATCCACTTCCCTTTTTAGGGCCACCGGCGTCAATGCATTGGCGGCCTTTTCAGAGATGGCCCGCAGCCCCGTCCATTTCCGCCCTTTGAGCAACATACCACCATGCATTCCCTTAAGCCTCATCAGCAGATGGATGATTTCGCGCATCCTGTCCACGCTCTGCCCCAGGCTTTCCACCATTTCCTTTTTCCGTCCTTCTTCCAGGTCAGCCCCGAAGTTCTTCATGATATCCACCACCGCCCTGATACTGGATAGGGGATCCTTCAGGTCGTGGGACACCAGGGCGACCAGCTTGTCTTTCATCTGCGTCGCCGCCGCCGCTTCGGTATTGGACTGTTCCAGCTCCATGATCAGGACGAATTCCCTCCGGGTGTGCTGATCGCTGAAATAGGAAACCACCATGCTCAGCGCCGCCGCCGAGGACATCAGGAATATCTTGTCCGCGGATTCGGCCAACCCGCCACCCAGCACAGGGCCCAGATATATAACAAGCATGGCAACCAGAATGAAAATGGTGGCCATTGCGAAGCTGAACAACAGCCGGCATAATGGCACGCAGAAGACCACCAGCATCATTCCGGCGTAGTACACCACTTGCGGAGAGTTGTCTGATATATAGTCTATGGACAAAACGCTGGCGCCGGCGGCTATTACCAGTGTGGACAAAAGCGCCTGGGCAAAAAGGCCCTGGAACCTTTCCCGGTAGGAGAATCCTATAATGCCGATGGCCAGAGGGATGATCAAGGCGAACCTTATGAAGAACGCCACCAGCGCATGGTCCGAGACCTTTTGTATGTCCACCAGGAAGAAAAGAGCGTAGATCGCCACCCCCACCACAAGGCCCACCCGGACCGGCTTGCGGGTCTTGTCCGTGTAGTGATCCAGAAACTCCCGTTCCAAAGCGGGGTCCTCGAATTTCAGATGGAGCAACCCTCCTTGCATTCTGGCGCCAGCCGACGCTGGCTTACATTCCCCCATTTTTCTTCCTTTGCGCCATGGCGCCATGCGCCAGCGGTGTTCGCGGTTGCAGGGTTGGTTTAGTTCCTGAGGTAAAAAGGGCCCGGAGTTGGATTCTCCGGGCCCTGCTTCACATGTTCGTCACGGTCGCTTCTGTCAGACGATCAGAAGCGGGGCGATAACAAGCGAGATGATCGACATCAGCTTGATAAGGATGTTCATGGCAGGCCCGGAGGTATCCTTGAAAGGATCACCCACGGTGTCGCCGATGACCGCAGCCCTGTGGGCATCCGATCCCTTGCCGCCCAAGTTGCCGGACTCGATGTACTTCTTGGCGTTATCCCAGGCGCCGCCGCTGTTTGCCATGAACAGCGCCAGGGTCACGCCTGTGACCAGTGCGCCAGCCAGCATCCCGCCCAGGCCCGCAGGGCCCAAAAGCAGACCCACGACCACCGGGGCCAAAACCGCAGTGACGCCAGGGAGCATCATCTCCCAAAGGGCCGCCTTGGTGGCGATGTCCACGCAGGTGGCCGGGTCCGGCTTGCCGGTTCCCTCCATCAGACCCGGGATATCCCGAAACTGACGGCGGATCTCCTCCACCATCTTCATGGCGGCCTTGCCCACGCTCTTCATTGTCATGGAAGCTATGATAAACGTAATGGCGCCGCCCAGGAACAGGCCGATAACCACTTTAGCGTCCACCAGGTTGATAGTATCCAGATGCACCGCCTGGGTGTAGGCGGAGAAAAGCGCCAACGCCGTCAGCGCCGCCGATCCGATGGCGAAACCCTTGCCGATGGCGGCGGTGGTGTTTCCCAGGGCATCAAGGCCATCGGTTATTTTCCTTGTCTCCGGTCCCAATCCGGACATCTCGGAGATTCCTCCGGCGTTGTCGGCGATGGGGCCGTAGGCGTCCACACTCATGGTGATTCCCACGGTGCCCAGCATACCCACGGCGGCCAGGCCCACGCCATATAGTCCAGCCCAGCTGTTGGCCATGAAGGTGGCGATGGCTATCACTACCACAGGCGCCGCTACCGACTCCATGGCCAGCGCTACGCCTGTGATGATCAGTGTCGCGGCGCCCGTGGATGTGGACGCGGCCAGGTTCTTCACCGGGCTGAACATCCCTGTGTAAAATTCAGTGAGCATGCCGATCATGACTCCGGCCAGACAGCCTGCCACCAGGGCGCCCCAGATTCCCCATTGCACATCATCGGGCATGAGAAGCAGAACAACGGGAATGGCGGCCAGCAGCATGATGGCGGCGGCCACCAGGGCGGTGTATCGCAGAACGGCGGCTGGATCCACACCCTTCATAAGGCGCATGGAGGCTATGCCGGCGCCAGAGGCTATAAGGCCCACCATCGATATGACCAGCGGGAGAACCATGTAGCCGGTAGGCTCCATCATGGTGGCGCCTATGGTCATGGTGGCCACCATAGATCCAACGTAGGACTCGAAGATGTCCGCTCCCAGACCGGCGGTATCACCCACGCAGTCACCCACGTTATCGGCTATGACACCGGGGTTGCGCGGATCGTCCTCGGGGATTCCGGCTTCCACCTTGCCCACCAGGTCCGAGCCCACATCCGCGCTTTTTGTGTATATGCCACCGCCCACGCGGGCGAAGAGCGCGATGGTGGAAGCGCCCATGGCGAATCCGGCCACATACTGGACGTTTTCCGGGCTGGAGAACGCCACGTACATCAGGTAGAAGAGGCTAAGGCCAATAAGCCCAAGGCTGGCTACGGAAAGACCCATGATCGAGCCCCCCTCGAAGGCCACCCGAAGCGCGGCGTCCTGCCCCTTCTGGTTGGCGGCGGCGGCGGTGCGCACGTTTGCCATGGTGGCGCCTTGCATCCCAATAAATCCGGCGGCCATGGAACAGCCCGCGCCCACCACGAATGCGGCGGCGGTGGCCGCATGGATAAACACCGCCAGCAGGATGAACACTAAAAGGATGAATACGGCAAGGATGGTATATTCCCTTCGCAGAAAGGTCATCGCTCCTTCATGGATCATGTCGGCGATTTCCTTCATCTTGTCGTTGCCGGGATCTTGACTTTTTACTTCGTTGTAGAGCCAATAGACCCCGCCCAGGCCAGCACCGCCTGTCAGGATCGCCAGAAAAACCAAAAATGTCATTTTTTTCCCCCCTTATATTACGGGTATCAGTTTCCGTTTACCGCGTCTCCACCTTCCATGGTATTGAATAAAAACCGGCTTTCCAAAAGTTCGAAAGCCCTTTCAAGGCCGTCAAGGAAGCCATCCTCCTCGTCGGCGGAAAACGCGCTTAATACATAATCACTGGCGTCGGTTCCCTCTGGTGGCCGACCGACTCCCAGCCTGATCCTGTGAAAATCGGCGCTGCCGATGTTCTCAATTATCGACCTGAGTCCGTTGTGCCCGCCATGGCCCCCGCCAAGTTTGTGCCGGACTTCTCCGAACCTGATATCGATGTCGTCATGCATGACCAACAATTCATCCGGCGCGACGCCCAGATCCTCCATCGCCCGGCTCACCGGGCCACCGGACAGATTCATAAACGATCCTGGTCTTAAAAAAGCCGTCTCCACTCCCCCTGGCGCCGCCATCGTAAACCAGGAGCCGTATCTATTTTCCATCTTCCCTTTTCCAGCGCGAGCCAGATATATATCCACCGCCATGAACCCCGCATTGTGCCTGGTGAGGGCGTATCGAGGGCCGGGATTGCCCAGCCCCACCACCAGCTTCACCTCCACGCCAGATTCATCGCCGGAGGATTACTTCTTATTCTTCTTGTCCGGACTAGCGGCGGCGGGCGCCGTTTTTGCCGGAGCCGCTTTTGCACCAGCGGCGCCCCCCTCGGTTTCCTCTGTTTTCGCGGTCTTATCCTGTTTGGGCGGAACCACTGTGACTACATGAGCTTCCGGATCGGTCAATATCGAAACCGAGTCAGCGTGCTTTATATCCTTGGCGCACAATATCTGCCCCACTTCCATATCCTTTATGTAGACCTCCAGGCGGGCCGGGATATCCTTAGGAAGGCACTCGATCAAAAGTTTTTTCCTCTGGATGCGCAATTCGCCTCCCTTTTCCTTCACTCCCACCGGCACGCCGATAAATTCCAGCTCTATATCCAGTTTCATCGGTTTGGTTTCGTCGATCTCCAGCAGGTCGATATGCATAAGGGTGTCGTAGATGGGATGCACGTCCAGGCTTTTAATCATCACCGACCGCTCCTTTTTATCGCCCTCTATCCTGGAATGGATGACGCTATGGGAGCCGCCCCTGATTTCAAGGAGTTTTAGCAGTTCCTTGGCGTCCAGGGTGACCGCCACGTTTTCCCCATGACCATAAATGATCCCAGGCAGCTTGCCCTCCCTTCGCAACTGACGGGAAGGACCCTTGCGCCCAACCTGCCTTAAAGTTCCACTCAATGTTACCGCTTCACTCATTATGCCGTTCCTTTATACGTTAGGTTACTTGGCGCCAGTTCTCGCCGACGCCGGATTTTAATATTCAAACAGGGAGCTGACCGAGGTCTCCGCATGGATTCTCAAAATCGCCTCGCCCAGAAGGCTGGCGACGGAGAGCCTGGTTATCTTCGAAAAATCGCCATTACCCTCCCCATGGTCTATAGAGTTGCTTGTTATTATCTCTCGCAGGGGTGACTTTTGGATCCTGTCAATGGCGGGACCGGAGAGAACCGCATGGGTGCAACAGGCTGAAACCGAGCTGGCCCCGGCGTTCATGAGCGCCTTCACCGCCTCGGTAAGGGTCCCGGCGGTGTCCACCATGTCGTCGATGATCAGCACATCCCGATCCTTCACCTCACCGATGATGTGCATTACATTCGCCACGTTTTTGTCGGACCGGCGCTTGTCTATGATGCCCAATCCCGCCCCTATGACTTTTGCAAAGCTGCGAGCCCGCTCCACGCCGCCTGCGTCCGGGCTGAAAATGACCAGATCCTTGTAGTTGCCGCTCTTTATGTGCTCAATGAATATGGGTGCGGCGTACAGGTGGTCCACCGGCAGATCGAAAAAACCCTGTATCTGGCCGGCGTGCAGGTCCATCGTCAAAACACGGTCCGCCCCGGATGCTGTTACAAGGTCGGCCACCAGCTTGGCCGTGATGGGGGTGCGGGACTGTACTTTCCTATCCTGCCTGGCGTAGCCGAAGTAAGGTATCACGGCGGTGATTCTTTTGGCCGACGCCCTTTTTATGGCGTCGATCATTATCAATAACTCCATCAGGTTGTCATTGACGCTGGTGGAGGTGGACTGGATCACAAAGACATCTGAACCCCGGACGTTCTGCTGTATCTGGACGAAAATCTCGCCATCGGAGAAGTTGGATACTTCCCTGGAGCTCAATGGCACGCAGATGGACTGCGATATTTCATTAGCCAGGGGCAGGTTGCTCCTGCCACTTATCAGTACCAGCCTTTCTTTGTCCGAGACGCTCATGACTCACCAAGTTAAACAAAAGATATTATAACAACAACCAGCCACCCTGGCTGGGGCGGGAGGATTCGAACCTCCGAATGCGGGCTTCAAAGACCCGTGTCTTACCGCTTGACGACGCCCCACTTGATAAAACCAGTTATTCTAGCCGTACATGGGCTCAAAATCCATAACATTTTGTTCTTTTTCATGAAGCATGGATGAATGGCCCTGCCTTGAGTCTGTCGGGACAGAGATAATCCAACAAATTCAATAGGAATACATTGTTTTTATTCATATTTTTGTTTTCATATTTCTTTGACATAGCTATTGTCGTTGGATTAGAATCCCCTTGTTGTTATTAGAAGAGGATTTTTTCCTTCTGATAGAATGGGGTGGGATATTCCGGACGCCTCGAATAAGCGGCCTTCCGGGTTTTTACTGCAACAAACTTTTTACATTTTTGCAAGGGGACATCTTATGAGCAACGTACAGAAAATGCTGGACATTCGCGCGCAGATGAAAGAATTGTCTGGCCAGATGAATGACGCGGAAGCCAACGAGTATATGGATTCCGTATCCGGATTCAACCCGCGCATGTTTAAAATCATCAACACGGTCAGCCCGGACGCCGGCGTGTGTTTTGGTAACTATTACTCCACTGTTTTCTCCGATGGCGCCCTGAGCCAGAAAATCAAGGAGCTCATGTTCATGTCCGGCGGCGTGGGCACCATGTCCTCCAAGTGTATCGTCCATGTCATCCCAGCGTGCGAGAACGGAGCCACAATTCCGGAGATCTTCGAGGCGGCCACCGTGGGTGTCATCCTCGGCGGTTTCTCCCCCAGGGGCGCCGGCATTCCTTACGCGTTCGACTATGCCCTCAAATGCATCGAAGGCGCCACCGCGTATCATAACGAGCTGAAAGCTTCCGGCAACAAGGCAAAGGCCAAAGCCGCCGGTTTTGAGGCTATGGCAGTCCGCCCGGCCAATATCGACGGCGGTATCGACAGGTAATCTTGCCTGCGAAGGAAAGATCCAATAGCCGGGTCCGCGCACGCGGGCCCGGTTTTTTTTGCTTTCGGCCAAAAAACCCAACCGCCAATTCTGAGTGACCTGATTGTCTTTTTGTTGCCCTGTTCGGATTATTGTGATTGGGCAGGATTTCTACACTAAAATTCCTTCGGTCTCGCCCTCCACGACCACCCTGGCAGGCTATCTCCCCAGGATGTTCCCGGGCGACTTCATCGCCGGAAAAGAGCCCCCCCACCATAAATCATTGCGTCCGGCGCCTATATCCCATAGATTATTATGAAAGATCCGCTGGGGCCTACGGTTTGGCCTGTGGTTCACAATGTAACTAGCTTAAAGGATGAATATAGTGAAAGATTTGGCGAAAGTGGCGATGGTGACTGGGGCTTCCAGCGGAATGGGAATGGAGACGGCCCGGCGGTTCGCGAAGGAAGGTTACGGACTGGCCCTTGGCGCAAGATCCGTGGAAAATATAGAAAAGCTGGCCCGGTCACTGGAAAATCCGGATCAGGTGATGACATCCGCCCTGGACCTGACCTCACTTCCCTCCATACAGAGTTTCACCAAATCCGCCCAGGACAGATTCGGCAAGGTGGATGTTTTGATCAACTGCGCAGGGGTGGCCCTGGGAAGGGAGCCTGCGGACCAGGGGAATCTGGAGGAGTGGCGGACCATGGTGGAGACTGATTATTTCGGCCCTATGGCCCTGGTTCGCGCCATCCTGCCGGGCATGAAGGAGCAAGGGAGCGGACATGTCATAAACATAGGCGCCTTGGCGGCGCTGTTCCCCCATCCCGGTTCGGCAGCCTACGCTTCCGCCAAGGAGGGGATCAGAATGTTTTTAAAATGCCTGCGGGAAGACACCCTCGGCGCCGGAATCAGGGTCACCAACATAGATCCCGGCATCACAGACACCGGATTTGCGCTGACCAGGTTCCGGGGGAGCAGTGAGGCCGTGGGCAAGCTGATGGAGGGTTTCACCCCGCTGACATCCCGTGACATGGCCGAATGCATATGGTTCGCCGCCTCCCTGCCTGCCCATGTGAATATTGACCAGATGACTGTGACTCCGACGGATCAGTCCAGCCCCACCAGGCTACACAAAAGGCAATGACCGCCGACGCTCCGAAGAAGGAGAAGCGGCAAAGCTCCTCCGGCCTGTTGCTGCTGCTATTGGCCGTGGCGGTGGCGGGAGCGGCGTTGATGTTCCGGGTTGGGATGGGGGCGCTGGAGATGTCCGGCGCGGGCATGGAGCACAACAAACTGCTCAGGCAAAAGACAAATGTATGCTCCGACCGTGACCTGCTGGATGAATGCGCCAGGATAATGAAACTTATCGAGGAATCGGAAGCTGCCATGATGGCCAGGGAAAGGAAAGAGGGCGCCAGTCGCCCCTAATCCTGCGCCACTTCGTTATTACCCTTTATCGGCTTATCGGAGAAGACCAGGACACCGTCTGATGTGATAGATTTATACATCTTGGCGGGCTTTTCTGGTGTTTCCACGGATCTTTGCCGGGAGGAGAGGGGGTAGTTGTGGCCGGTGAGGCTGCTGTACGCGTTCATCACCTTCTTTATGTAGCGCATCGTCTCCTTGTAGGGAGGCACTCCACCATAAGTTTCCACCGCCGTGGGCCCGGCGTTATAAGCTGCCAGCGCCAGCTTGGTGTTTCCGTCGAACCGTTTAAGCATTTTGCGCAAATACCTGGCGCCGCCGTGGATATTCTCCGTTGGGTCGAAGGAGTTGGTCACACCCAGGTTTCTGGCGGTTCCAGGCATCAGTTGCATCAGCCCCCTGGCGCCCTTGGGGGAAATGGTGAAACGATTAAAGTCGGACTCCACCTTGATAACTGACTTCACCAGCATAGGATCCAGATTGTTTCGTTGGGCGGCGGCGGTGATGATATGATCGTACGCCTTGGAAAACCTGTAGGAGCCGGGCTTGCCTACACGGGATTTGCTATTGTTATAGACATATTTCACCACCACCAGGCGAGAGCTTTGGTTGGGGCGGGTGTCTGTGAAGGAGACATCGCCGTTCTGGTCCATTAACATGAAGTACCCGGCCCGCGCTGGCGCGGGGAGCAGAAACAACGCGCAGAGCAACGCCATCCCAATAAACCTTCTCTTTCCCACCACATACACCTTGCTTGTTTGCAAGTACAAGTATAACAGAGGATTATCATTATGTCCAGAGGCTTTGGCGTCATTGAGCCATCCAAGATGAAAACCTGGGGCGCAGGCGCATTGGAAGGGAGCGAGAGTAAACATGGCAAATAGAAGTTCATGGAAACTCCGGGCTCTTGCTACACAAAGAAGTTCCCTTGGCCCTGTCATGCCGGACCTAATCCGGCGTCTCGGCCAGCCAGGCCGGGAATTCTGGACAATACCGGAAAGTCTAATAATCGCCAGGATATTCTTTCTTTTAGCCCTCATACTGAATAGTGGGTTCTCTGGGGGCATATAGCCCTGTCTCCCCCCTGGTCCCATCCTCCTTCGCCAGTTATCTCTGAAACTATCGGAATTCGACATTACCAGGCGATCCGTCTCTGGCATCATGGCCACACTTGATACGAACCTGATGGAAACAAAGGAGCAGAGCAGAATGAAAAAAAACCATAAAGCTGAAGACACCGTGTCCTGACGCGATATACCGCCGGGCGCCCAGGGGCGGACAGGCCTACCTACCCCCCCCCACCCCCCACCCCTCCTCTAAAGTTCGCCTTGGGTAGCCCGGCTTTTTTATTAATATCCACCACTTGGCGCACACGCTCCCGAGTCTGTTGCGGACACGTCCAAAGGGGTGTATCTTGAATAATTTCACCAGATGGCCGAACGGGAGTGACGTATGGCGGATCAGCGCGACTCGGAGGATTACGCCGAGGGGTTCATGCCGGAACCTATCAAGGAGGAGGCGCCGACGACCTCGCTTTGGTCCCGGATATTCCTGGCGCTTCTGGTGGTGGGATATATATCGTGGTTCACCTATCATTCGATAGACCGCTGGAGCGCCATGCACACAAGCCTCGACTTTGTCCATCTAGACTCCGCGGCATACAACACCGCCCACGGCAAGTTCATGTTCTCCAACGCGAAGATGATTAATTTCTGGGCGGAACATATCTCCCCGACATTGCTGGTGGTTTCCTTCTTCCACCTGTTCAGCGATGAATACTGGTTCATATTTTTCTACCAGTCCGCGTCGATCGGGCTGGCGGCCGTCCCCCTGTTTTTACTGGCCCGCAATATTCTGGGCGATGAGCGCGTGGCGCTATTCTTTGCCATGGGCTACCTGGCCAACGGGATGATCCAGATGGCCAATCTTTTCGAATACCATGAATACGCGCACACGGGTTTCTTCTTTTTTGGGGCGTTGCTGGCCGCCCATCATGGCAGGTGGGGGTGGTATGCTCTTTGCGCCGCCGGCATCCTGGCGGTGAAGGAGGACGGGTTCATAACGCTGGCCGGAGTAGGCTTGTATGCCGCCGTGGCGTGCAAGGCATACCGCAAGGCGGCTTTCACATGGGTAGCCTGCGCCGGGGTGGCTATATTGGAATTCGGTGTCATATACCCATGGCTGCGTGAGGGTGAAGTGTACAAGTACGATTCATACTACTCATGGATAGGCGCCACCATGACAGACAAGCTGGCCTATGTCCTGGGCAGCCCTTTCCAATTCATCTCCCAGGCGCTCGCTTCGCCTGTCCGGGCCGCGGCCTGGTGGAACCTTTTGCTGGGTTTTATGTTCCTCCCCCTCCTTTCCCCCTTAGGCTCCGCGATCATGTTTTGGCCTTCCATGGAGATTTTCCTCTCCTGGTACCCGGGCGCCCACGGGCTGAATTACCATTATCCTTTGCTGGTGATGCCGATGTGGACCGCGGCGGCCCTGATGGGGACTGCCAATCTGGCCAGGATCGTGGCCAGGCTCAGACCGGGCCATGGAACCAGACTGATTGTTTCATTTTCCGCAGCGATATATATTCTGGGGATGAACCTGTGGCAGGCCAGCTATTATGGGGGACTGCCGATAATATCGAATCCATCCCGGCTGATCTCCGAACAGGACAGGGAGCACGCCAGCGTTGTAAGAGATGCCTTAAAGATCATCCCTCCCGGCGCCACCGTCTCCGCCCATGATGGGCCATTCAGCTTCCTGACCCACAACCCGAACGCGTATTTGTACCATGGAGACAAAACGGGCCATGTTATCGTCAATGTTTTCAGGGGGAAAAAGGGCCATGGATACGGTATGTGGCCTTTTACAGCCATGGATATCGAATATATAGTGCTGGATGCAAACGCTCCGCATAAGTTTCGGCGCACCCACAAGTGGGACGTGGAGGACGTGAAGGGGCACCCGGATTACAAAATTATCCTGGAGCGGGACGGGTTACATATTTTCAAGCTGAAGAAGAAGACAGGCAAGAGCCGCTCCCCCAACGCTTCATAGAAGAGTCGTTTTTCTGCGGATTCAGGTATTGTAAACAGCTCGCCAGGCGGCCCCGGCCCGGTTCACCTGTACCCCAGGTTTTCAGCGTTTTTCAGGTGCTTCTCCGCTTTGTTGGAATCCCCCTTGTAGCGGTACGCCATGGCGAGATTGTAGTGGGCCTGCCCGTTGGCGGGATCCATCCTGACAAGCCCCTCGAATACCTTGATGGCCTGGTCATACCTTCCAGAGGCGCCGAGGGCGACTCCCAGGTCCATCCTGGCGACATTGTCCCTTGGCTTGGAGTTTACCGCCATGATGTAGTACTTGATAGCCCTGTCATAATCAGTCAGGTTTAAAAAGAGGCTCCCGAGCCTGTAGGCAGTCTCATAGCTTTGAGGATTCAGCTTTATGGACTCCAGGTAGTTTTGAACCGCCAGAGGAAAGTCTTTCCTTGCCTCATGAATCCTGCCCAGATTGTAATAGGTTAAATAATATCCAGGATCAATCTTTCTTCCTCTATAAAGCAACTCCAGCGCTCTATCCTCCTGCTTCTTCCAAATCAGGATCGAGGCCAGGTTGTTCAGGCCCCTTATCTTGTTGGGGCTTTTGGCCACCACATCTTCCCACAGGCTCAACGAGTCCCTCCATACAAGGTTTCGCTTTGCGGCGATGGCGTATAGTGGAATGGAGATGGCGATGGAGATCAGAGTGGCGATGACAAACGCGCCGCGAGGCGAACCTATTTTCCCCAGCGCCTGCCGCTCCAACGAAACCAGGGCCGCCAATAATGCGGTCATGGGGAGGTACATCCTATGCTCGAAGACCAGGTCCTCCAGGACGAAAAAGGAGGATTCCACCGATGCGGCCAGGAATGCGAAAATAATCCCGAATGAAGCTATCCGGTTGCGCCTACGCAACAGAACTCCCGCTGCAAAGAGAGCCGCCAGGACCATGAAGGCCACGGCGCAATCCGCCATGGAAAGCGCGGGGGGGAAATCATAATCGAGGTTCTGGTTCACCGGGTAGAACAACAACTTCAAATATACAAATACGATAACGTTGAACTCCGTCATAAGATACTGATGGGCAGGCAGGAGGTTTGCCGCCCGCTCGCCCAGGTCCGCCACTTCCCCTTTACCCAGCAGCATGGTTAAAAGTGGCACCAGCAGCAACATCGGCGCGAAGACCAGCACCCTGGCCAGCCGTTTCCTCATCTCCTTCAGTGAGCCACTGATGACGATAAACTCCATCAGCGCCACCGCCACAGGAATGGTGACGGAAAATTGTTTTGATATCATGGAGAGGAACGCAAGGAGCACAGAGAAGATCAGCCATCCTTTCCACCGGGCAGGAGAGAGGCCACCTAGTTCGTCGGAAGCGGATTTCAGGTACGCCGCCAGCGAGGCGATGTAAAACAGCGTGGCGATGGATGTGCCTCTTTGCCAGATGTATGTGACCGCCTGGGTGTTCAACGGATGGATGGCGAAAATCAAAGCCGCCGTAAGGACGCATGCGCCGGTGAGCAGGGGATCCACGTTTTTGCCCTCAAGCCTGTCGTTGGCGCGAAACAGGAGCCGCAAAAAGTAATAGTAAACAAGCGTGGCCGCTGCGTGGAAAGCTATACTAAGGATGTGGTAGCTGTATGTGTTCAATCCGCCCAGATGGTAGTTTAACGCAAAGGAGAGGAACATGATGAACCGGGATGGATTGTGCCACCATATTTCACTTAAGTTCCAAAGGTCCAAAATCGCCTGATTGTCCACAATACCAGCTAAATCGTCGAACTGGAACGGGTAGTTCACCACCCCCCGGTATAACGCGAATATGGCTGCGGCAAGTACAAGGGGGGGGAAGACGCGAGCGGCCAGACGCATATTTCACCTTTCGGGGCATAAAATTCCGGGACGAGATCAAGCATTAGCCAAAGAATTATACCATATGACCTGTGGCTGGAGGCCGGATCGTCCGGCTCTGCTATTTGCGTTGATCTCCCTTCCGCGCCGCCCCGGCTTCTCCCTTTTTCCTCTGTATGGAAGAGAGACCTTTCAAGGCAAACTTGTCATTGGGGGATAACTCCAGGATACCCCTGTACACCTTTTGCTCCGAGTCTGTATCTCCGTATATTTTCAAGATATCGGCCAGCTTGTAACGGGCGACCAGGTTCCTTGGGGCCATATTGACGGCGTCGACATATTCCGCCCCCGCTTCTAAAAGACGCCCCTGCGCCTCCAGGACCTTTCCCAGTTCCAGGGCTGTTATGGCTCCCCCTGGGGCCAGAGCCCGGGCTTTTCGCAAGTTCATCTCGGCGCCTTTCAGGTCGCCCCTCAGTCTCTTGAGCACTCCAAGATCGTGATGGACTTCGGCTATCCCGCCGCCGGCCACCACCACCCTCTCATATAGTTTCTCCGCTTCTTCATATTTACCCGATTTTTTTTTCACTGACGCAAGGTTAATAAGCCCTCTGGTTGAATCAGGATATTTATCGACAACATCTTTCCACAACGATTCTGCGGTGGCCCACACCTGATTTCGCTTTATCGTGGCCACTGAAAGGGATACCGTGGCCACAAGGGCCAAAGCCACCAAGGCCCCCATCGCCTGGCTACTCCACTTGAAGCTGATTTTTTCCACAATAGCCGCAAAGGCCAGGAATAATCCCACTGAGGGAAGATACATTCTGTGCTCGAATACGATATCGGGAATCGGGAAGAATGAGGATTCCACCGACATGGCCAGAAAGAAGAATATCACACCGAATGAGGCCATCCTGTTTATCTTTATCAACCATACCCCTGTCATGAATAGCGCCGCCAAAAGGGCGAAGGAACCTGCCGATTCCCAAAACGATGTGACCACAGGTATGACGTGATCCAGATTCTGGCCTATTGGAAGCAAAAGAAGCTTTAGGTATAAAATGATTATATTGAACTGGGTGAGAAGGTAATGCAGTGGGGAGAGGAGCTCACCTTTTCTGTATGTAAGGTCCATAACTTCACCGGTCTGGTAATGGAAGGTGAGAAATGGCACTACGAACAATAGGGGCAGGAAGGGGAGCAACGAACCGATTCTTTGCCTGAATCTGGAAAAGGAACCACTTATCATGGTGTATTCCAGCAAAGCCAACGCGACGGGAAGAGTGACCGACACCTGTTTTGTAATCATAGCGGCGGCGGCGGCGCCCAGGGATATGGTCCTCCATTGCTTCCAATTGATATCAGGAGCCCCCTCCAGCCGATCCAGGGATGACTTGAGATACGCTG
Organism: Nitrospinota bacterium; assembly: GCA_029881335.1. Classification (GTDB taxonomy): domain Bacteria; phylum Nitrospinota_A; class UBA7883; order UBA7883; family UBA7883; genus JAOUMU01. The sequence continues at coordinate 29,351 of JAOUMU010000005.1, forward strand.
CCATCGCAAGGAAGTAAAATAACGCCGACATGGTTGCGCATCTTTGCCAAAGGTAGGTGACAGCCTGGGTGTTCAGTGGATGGATGGCGTATAGCAGAGCGATGGTGAATTGGATATTTTCCGATCTTCCGGGATTGGGTTCTCTTCCGTCCAACCTCCCGGCCGCCCGAAACATGAGCCCCACCAGGTGGAACAGCAGAAGAACCACCGCCGCATGCAGGGAAACATTGACCAGATGGTAACCGAACGTATTGAGACCTCCCAGATGGCGGTTTAAGGCGAAGCTATAGTTGGGGAGGAACCTGGAGGGATTATGATTCCAGATCAGGTCGGCCCTTCTGATGTCATCCAGTACGATGTTGTTTTGTATCCCCTTGATTCCATCGAAATGGAAAGGGTAGTCCAGGGCGCCCCAATATACAGCGAAAACAGCGATGACCAGGAAAGCTTGCCGCCATTGGCCCAGGAGTGTAAATGAGGATGTCATTGGCCCGGATGTAATTCACAAATGGGATTCATTTTAAACCATGCAAATGTAAGTGTGAGCAAAAAAACCTTGGGGCCCCTGCAGGCCGACGCCGCGGGCTGCGCCAATAGTTGAGACGGATTCGCATAACCGAGATTAAGGCGCCCCGCTGACTGATACAGATGACAGCCATATGGCGTGAGCCATGGGAAAATGGCTTCCTGTCCGGATCACTCATGCTCAATTCCTGGCTTTTCATTGCTTTTACGGCATGGGACTCATCGATGGCGGGAATTGCTGTAACCGGCCGGCTTATATCAAACCCAGAACGATCATAAACAAAAAAAGGAGGACGCCCGAAGGCGCCCCCCTGAAGGCTTCTACCTTAATACTATTGCATGCCACCGAGGGTGGAATCCCAGGTAAAGATATCAGCCACTGTGTCAGAGTTGTTATCACACTGAGGATGGATAGCCGTGACTGTGAACCCGTTGATCTGTGGGCTGGTGCCCGCATGGGCCAAAACCACGAGCTTGGTCGGCGAGAAGCCGGTAATCGTGGTCCTGGTGAGACCGGTCGTGTAAGCGTCATAGTCAGTGAAGTACGCCTCTTCGGCGATGGCGTAGTTAGCCAGATCGGACTTGGCGCCCGAGCAGTAAGCCTTGGCGCGATACTGAGCGAACTGCGGAATCGCGATAGCGGCCAGAATGCCGATGATCGCCACAACGATCAAAAGCTCGACCAATGTGAAACCTTCTTTTTTGTTTAGAGCACGGAACATATGTTGCCTCCCATTTCATTTAAGTTGATTGACCGAACTATTCGATCAATAATTGCCTTTTTCATCTGCACATTACCAATACAAGTATCATGCCACACAGTGACCAAGAATTGAGACGGATACTTAGAAACTTTGACATGGCACGTATGGTCTTCATAAACAAGATGATACGTATAGGCCTGTTATTGGTGCCGCGCTTGGATAGCCCTTAATCTGAAAAACGCAGAGAAAAATATCAGCCACAACCAACACTGCGTGACATCAATTGTCACCCGAAACTTCCCGCGAGTGCGCTATTCATGATAACCACTTACAAATCAGGCCGTTACTCGAACGAGAATTTGTTCATGCCCTTTGACGAAATTTGACATGCAATCAAGCATAACGTAATCTATTGTTAAACAAGAAAATAAACGCGATTGGTGGCGGGGCGGATGAAAGATGAAGGGCTGTAAATATATTTCAATATATTTACATGCCCCATATATAGAGGAATTGTGGGCCAGCGTTAACCATAAATGGCAGCTTCAGCGATACCGGCTCCAATCCGGCGGAGGCGCCGGAAACTTCGCTCTCTGCCTCCGCGGCGGAATAGGCGTTAAGGTGGACTTTTTTCCCAGGCGCAAACCTGATTACCGTGGCCTCTTTCAGCCCCGCCAGTTTCTTCGCCTCCTCGATGGAGTCCGGCAGATAGCCGATCCTGTCCACCAGGTTGCGCTCCAGCGCGTCTTGGGCGACAAACACCCTGCCGTCAAAGGCGGTGGTTGGGTCCACCACTTCTTTTCTCGACTCCGTGACCACGCTGATAAACTTTTTGTGCATCGCATCCATGATCCGGGTCAAGATTTCCCTCTCCTCCGGTGTCATCTGCTTGAACATGCTCAATAGATCCTTCGACTCGCCAGATTTCACAGAGTCGTCCCTCACCCCGATCTTGGTCAAAAGCCCTCCGGCGTCCAGCTTCATCATTATCACTCCCACCGATCCGGTGACGGTGGTGGGCTGGGCCAGCACCCGGTCCCCCACCATCGAAAGGTAGTAACCCCCGGAAGCGGCCAGAGACATCTGCTGGGCGACCATCGCGACCCCGGTCTCCCGTTTGAATCGCATCAGTTCTTCGTATATTGCGTCGCAAGCGGCCACCTGCCCGCCTGGACTGTCGATCTTCAGCACCACCGCCTTTATCCTTTTATCCTTCCTGGCCGCGTCCAGCTGCGCGACTATATAGGCAAGGGTGCTGTCGGTTTTACGGCCCATGGCGGAACTTCCGGAGAAAGCGGTTATCACCCCCTGCACAGGCAGAAGCAGAACCTTGTCCCTGCCATGGCCGGAGATGACCACCTCCGAGAGGGGCGCCGATGGGGGGATAAGGTTTATGTTTAGCGAGTTAAGGCAACCTGCGGTGGCCAGCGAAGCCGCCAGGAGGAGAGCCAGATAGGCGCTATGAACGAATTTACCTGCTATTGACAGTCTCATCCCGCACGTCGCTTTCCAGAATCGGATTATCCGCAAGTCCCGTCTCCGGGACGCCAGGGGATTCCATGGATTCATCGACAGCCTCGAATGTTTCCGGGGGCGGGGGAGGAATCATCTCCACGATACGATCTCCCTCCACCGTAAGGAATACCACCGATTTGTCCATTTCCCCGTCCAGCCCCATGCTCATTTCCCCGGAGACCCCCTCGAAATGATGAAGACCGCGCAGATAATGCGCCATCTCATACCTGGATCCGGCCCCCCGGGCCAGGGCGGAAAGCACAATCACCGCCGCGTCGTAAGCCTGGGCGGAAAGGATCGTCGGCTCGCTACGGAAGTAAAGGCTATAGTCCCGTATGAATGCCCGGACTTGCGGAGACATTGATCCTGGATGAAAGCCATCCAGAAATATCAACCCCTCCGCGTATTTCTCCGCTATCTTCGCCAAAGAAGGATGGTTCACACCGCTAGAAGAGAGCCTGGCGATCCCGTCTATATTGTAAAACCGCAGCTCCGGCAGGATAAGACTTACCTTGTCATACATTCCGGGAAGATAGACCGCGTCGTATTTCAGGCTCAGTCCGGGCAAAAAGTTCTTCGAATTGAGCGGAAGCCCTCCGTGGGAAACTATCTTGGGAGAGCTGATATTTTCCAGGTTAACGTTCTGCAGGTAGCCATTTAACCCCTCCACGCCTACACCTGGAAAGTTAGCCTGCGCGCTCAATATGACATCACGGGCCTCCTCGTCGGTCATCCCACCGATCCTTCGAATCTGCTCGCCGAAATCGGTCTGCTCCGGCATATACGCCTCCGCCGTAACCACCTCGCCGCCCAGCCTGAGAACCTCGTATGTGAAGTATTGGGAAAGCTCACGACCCTGGCGATCGGCAGGGTACAAGATCACGAACTTTTTCAGCCCCAGGTTATTAACCGCCATAGAGGCCATTTTCCCCGCCTCCAGCTTGTTGGTCAGGGTGGTCCTGAAAAGAAACCGCGACAGCGACGTGGCCCCCTCCTCCGAGGCGGAAGGGCTGATTATGGGGATCCGCAAACCCTCGGCGACAGGGGCTGCTTTTTTGAACTCGTCGCTATATGCTGGCCCCAGGATGGCCAGGATGTCCCGGTCCTGGGCAAGCTCCAATATCCCATTTGACGCCTCCTCGGGTCCCAGCCCCGAATCCTTGAGAACAAGCTGAATATTTTTCTCCTTCATCAGTTTCAAAAAGGAGTTCAGCCCAAGCTGTATCCCCTGGATCATCTCCAGCCCCGCCGCGCTGCCTGGCCCGGTCAACGGCAATGAGACTCCGATCTTTATCTGGGCGGGACGGTAGCTGTCCTCGGCCGTAGGCCCATCATCGGCGGGGGCCACCATGGCTGCGTACTTGCTGTAATATTCCTGCCGGGCCTGGGCCAGCTTGACCTCCTGGCCGCTTTTGGTGTAGATGTCGATAAGCGCCAACAGCGCATATCCCGCCGGCCACTGGTCCGCGTACCTGCGTCGAATGTCATCCAGCTCGCGCTCATCGACGAAATGAGTCAGCATCCGCTCCACCTCGGCTTTCGACCGGGCAAGAAGGCTCTCGACTTCCGACAAAAGACCGGCCTGGATATAGAACCTCGCGGCCAGATTGTAGTTTTCCCTCTTTTCCGCGATCGCACCCTTGTAGAAAAGAATGTAAGCCTTGGTATCCGGCCGGGTTTCCGAGTTCATCGCCTGGTCAAACACCTTTTCAGCGCCCTCCAGATCCTTGAGATGATAGATGGAGATGGCCGAGTTCACCAACGCTTCGGCCCGGTTTTCCGATCCGGGAAACCGGTTCATTACCGTATTGAAAAAGTAAAGGGCGTCATCATATCTTTTCATTTCGAACCAGCACATCCCAATCTTGAAATATGCGTTGTCGGCCAGGGGATGGGTCGGCGCAGAGGAGGCGATGAACCGCATGTAGGTTTGGGCCGCCTGCTCGTAATTTCCACTGGCATAAGCGTCTTCCGCCTGGCCGTATATCGTGCTGGCGCCCTCCCCCCCTTGGGGCGTCGGCGACAGCACCGGCGGCGAATCCGATGTCCTGGGCCCCCGGGTGGTGGAAACGCAAGATACCACCATGACGGCTGCCACCAGGGCGGCCGCGACCTTAATCTTTCTCATCCTCATCCTTTTCCTGGTCCTTGATCCCGTATTTCTTGACCTTATACCTGAATGAACGAAACGACATGTTTACAAGCTTTGCCGCGTCCATCTTCCGCCCGTCGGCCCTCTCCATGGCCATGGTCAGATATTTTTTCTCCATCCCGGTCAGCATATCCTCCAGGTCCACGCCACCCTCGGGCAGGCTCGCATGATTCCCTCCGGTGGACAGCGCTTCACTGCGCACTTCGTCCTGCAGGCTCTCCTGGGTTATTTTAAGCCCTCCAGTCAGCACCACCGCCCTCTCTATCACGTTCTCAAGCTCCCGCACGTTCCCACGCCAAGAGTAACGCTCCAGAATATCCATAACATCGCTGGAAATGGTCATTCCCTTTTTCCCGACTTCGGTGGCGAATTTATCCACAAACTTGAGCACCATAAGGGGTATATCCTCCGGGCGGTCCCGCAAGGGGGGGAGATGCAGGGGGATTATGTTGAGCCGGTAAAACAGATCCTCCCGAAACCGCCCCTCTTTTATCAGCGTTTCCAGATTCTGGTTCGTGGCGGCGATTATTCTGACATCCACCTTGATGTCCCGCACACCTCCCACGCGCTTGAATTCGCGTTCCTGCAGCATTCGCAGCAATTTTACCTGAAAGCTGAGGGGCGCCTCCCCCACCTCGTCCAGCAGAAAAGTTCCCTTGTCCGCCACCTCCAGCAGACCCTTCTTATCCACCACCGCGCCGGTGAAGGCCCCCTTTTGGTGACCGAACAGCTCACTTTCCAGAAGCTGCTCCGGCATCGCCCCGCAGTTGATCGATAAAAAGGGCATATCCTTGCGATCCGATTGCGAATGGATCGCCTTGGCCACCAACTCCTTGCCGGTCCCCGATTCCCCAGTGATCAGCACGGTGCTGCTGGAGGCGGCCACCTTCCTGACCATCCGGAACAGAGCCTGCATCTTTTCCGACTTGCCGATAAGATTCCCCATGGAGTAGGATCGGCTAACTTCCTCCTTGAGCCTTTTCAGTTCGGTTTTGTCGGTCCTGCGCTCCATCGCTTTGGCGATTACGAGCTTGATTTCATCCACCCTAAACGGCTTGGTGATATAGTCGTAGGCGCCGATTTTCATCGCCTCCACGGCACTGTCGGCGCTGGCGAAGGCCGTGATCATGATTACCGGTATGTCCGGATCGACCTCCATGCTCCTTTTTAGCACCACCATTCCGGTAGCCTTCGGCATGTTTATATCGGTAATCACCAGATCTATGCCCCGCCTTTCAATCTTCTCGATCGCTTCCTCGGAGGTGGAGGCCAACGTCACCTGGTAGCCCTCGCGGACCAAAAGCACTTCGAGAAATTCCTGCATGCTTTTCTCGTCGTCAGCCACCAGCACTGTGAGCATCGCCGTTACAATTCCTCAAGGATGATTCAATTCGCCACCGGGGCCACTCTCCCTCGCCTGAATCCCTGACCGGCGGCGCATGGGTAAACACTTGATGTTATAACATCATTCCACATAGTGGAAGATGAAAAATGCTCCTGAAGAGGGCCAAAAGGCCCCAGGGAGAGAGAATGAGCCTTTTTGGAAACCTCCTCCCCGGGGCCAGTGTCGTTTTTATTGGACTGGAAAGCATAGTTTTCAATATAATGAGGTGACAATTTGGAATATGGCTCTGTGTAACCAAATCGAGCTTACTTAATTCTATCGGCAAGGGACAATGGCGCAAGCGGCGGAAAAGAAATCCTCATTCAAAAAAAGCGTCCAGGATTCTGGTACCGGCGAAGTCCTAGGCAAGATGCTCAGCAAGGAAGGGCAGATAACCCGTTCCCAGCTGAAGGAAGCCGAAGAGATCCAGAAGAAAACCAAGGAGCGGATAAGCAAAATAATCCGCCGCCTGGGCTACATGGACGAGGACTCGATTATCGCCTTTCTCGCCCGCCAGATGTCGATTCCCGTAACCAACATAACCGACGACAAGCCGGATCCTTCCCTGATGAAATTCATCCCCTGGGACATGGCAAAAGAGTACATGGTGTTCCCCCTGCGGGGGGACGCGAAGATCCTGCGGCTGGCAATGCTCGATCCCACCAATTTCAATACCATAGAGGCCGTAGGCTCCCGGCTGAAGAAGACTGTCAAGCCATCGGTGGTGAGCGAGAAAAACCTGGCCGACGCCTACTTGAAATACTACAAGATCAAGCAGGAGGAATATGACGAGATCGTCAGGTTGGCCCCGGTGGACGATGGGCCGGCGGAGGAAGAGGACATCAAGACAGTGGACGACCTGGGAAGCCTCATCTCCGACGCGGCGGAGGACGTCTCCATTGAGGGTGGCGAGGAAATTGATGAGTCGGATCAGGTGGGCGGCGCTGCCGACGCGGCCATCGTCAAGCTGGTCAACACCATTCTCATAAAATCTGTCACAGATGGCGCCTCCGACATACACATAGAACCATTCGAGAAATCCTATCAGGTCCGATACCGGAAGGACGGCGTGCTCCATAAGGCGATGAACCTGCCGCTCAACATCAAGTTGGCTCTGGTGTCCCGCATCAAGATCATGGCGATGATGAATATCGCCGAGAAGCGCAGACCCCAGGATGGCCGCATAAAGCTTAGGCTGGGAAAAGGGAGAGCTATCGATTTCCGCGTTAGTGTATTACCCACCCTGTTCGGCGAGTCTATAGTCGCCAGGCTTTTGGACCAGAGCAAGCTGCAGATAGACATGACCAAGCTTGGATTTTCCAGGAAGATGCTCGATAGATTCATGGAGCTCCTTCATAAGCCCCAGGGGCTGATCCTGGTCACCGGGCCCACCGGCTCTGGTAAAACCAATACGCTATATTCCGCTGTGAACATCCTCAACGAGCCGCACGTGAAAATCCTCACCGCCGAGGATCCGGTGGAGTTCAACTTTGCCGGCATCAACCAGGTGAACGTCCGCCCGGAAGTGGGGCTCACATTCGCCTCGGCGCTCAAGGCCTTCCTTCGCCAGGATCCTGAAGTTATCCTCATCGGTGAGATCCGCGACCTTGACACAGCGGAAATCGCGTTGAAAGCGGCATCCACTGGCCATATGGTGTTCTCCACCCTGCACACGAACGACTGTCCCTCAACCGTCGCCCGTATTCTGGACATAGGCATCCAGGGTTACATGCTATCCTCGGCGCTGGTGGGGGTGCTGGCCCAGAGGCTGTTGCGCAAAATCTGCCAGGATTGCAAGTACGAGGTCAAAAAGATAGACCGGCAGATGCTGGTGGATGAGGGAGTGCCGAAAGAAACCGTGGAAAACTTCAAGGTTTTCCAGGGAAAGGGATGCGTCGTATGCGGCGGCAGTGGTTACAAGGGCCGAGTGGGCGCTTTTGAGATGATGGAGGCCACCACCGCCGTGCGGGACGCCATCACATCCCAAGTATCCGAAGGGCAACTGCGCAAGATCGCCATCAAGGACGGCATGATGACCCTGCGCATGGACGCGATGGAAAAAGTCCATAACGGAATCACCACCCTCAACGAAGCCCTTGGCAAGACAGTGCTGGTCAAGGAGGCGCTTCCGGCATACCTTCTCAACCCGGACGAGCTTGTCTTCGATGATGGGGACCTTATCATCAAGGAGGGAAACACAGACCGCAACTTCTATCAATTGCTGCAGGGCCACCTGGCGATCATCAAGAACGGGCGCATCGTGGGGGAGATCTCCCAGCCCTTCGAATACTTCGGCGAAATGAGCTCCCTGATGGATCAGCCCAGGACCGCCACCATCAAATCCAGAGGGAAGAGCGTGGTGAAAGTGTTCCCTGGCGACAAGCTGCGGCAGACCATCGAGGACTACCCGGACATCGCCATGAAGATCATCCGCTCCCTTGTGATAAGGCTCACCGAGGCGGACAAGAAAATATCCCAAATGGGTCAAAAGCAATAACCCGCGGCCGATGACCCTCTCCTCGTTGCTGGGCGGCTGCCTCACACTGGCGCTGGCCGCTGGTGGCGCCCCGGAAGGCTCCATAACATTGCAGCAGGCCTTGCGCCAAACCTTGGCGAACAATTTTGATGTGGCCTTGGAGCGCCTGAATGTGGAGTCTGCCCAGGCCGACCTTGAAGTCGCCGCCTCCGAATTCGATCCCTCGCTTGAGGCTTCCCTCTTCACACGAGCCAACCGCAGCCCGGCCGCCTCCGTCTTTTCCAATCCGGAGATAAACGAGACGGATTCCATAACCGGCGGTGTGGGAGTCCTGGGCAAGACCAGCTTCGGCGCCAGCTACAACCTGGGAGTGGAGAGTGGGCAAAGCGCAACCAATTCAACATTTCAAAGCATCGATCCGGCATATGAATCTGCACTGAAACTGGAACTTACCCAGCCCATCCTAAAGGACGCTGGCTGGAAGGTGAACGCATGGAGGGTCACTGCCGGAGCCGCCAATAAGGCTATCGCCGAGGGTCGGTTGCGGGCAAGCCTCATCCAGGCGGCGGAAGCCGCTATCGAGTCTTACTGGGAGCTGGTGTTCGCCGCTGAGAACCTGAAAACCCAACGGGAGCTTCTGGAGTGGTCCAGGCAATTCGAGGAGATGATCCGGGTCAAGGTGGCCGCGGGGGCTCTCCCCCCCATAGATATCATCCAGGCCCAGGCCTCCACGGCGGCGGCCGAGGAGCAAGTGGTGGTGGCCGAAAGCGAGATGGACAGAAGAGCGGACATGCTGCTGAAACTTATGAATCCTGGTATGGATTCGAAACTGTGGACCGAGCCGCTGATGCCAGGGCCCATGCCTTCCGCGCCACCGCCAACCCCGAAAGAGAGAGACTTCACGGCCACTGCCCGCCAGAAACGGCCAGAGCTTGCCATGGCGCTCAAGGAGGTGGAGAGTCAAAAGGCCGAGCTTTTATATCACGACAACCAGAGACTGCCATCGCTGGACGCCGTGGCCACCATGCGTTTGAACGGCCTGCGCGGCGATGCCCAGCCGGTGGTGGATGTCACCACAGGAGAGACAAAGATATCCCAGCTCGATGGCTCGGCCCCGGACAGCTTGAGCGACGCCGCCTCTGGCAAGTATTACAACTACACCTTCGGTTTAAGGCTCACCTGGCCTCTGGGAGGGCGCGGCGCCGAAGGGCGGCATGCCAGGTCCCTGCGTCAGCTGGAATCGTCAGTTATCAGGCTGCGGGAACTGGAGAAAAGCGTGGCGATGGAAGCTCGGAACGCCAGAAGAGAGGTTATCAATGCGGCAAAAAGATTCCAGGCCTCCTCGGTGACCCGGAGCCTGGCGGAAAAGAAACTGGACGCAGAGATGAAGAAGTTCGCTGCGGGAGCCTCCACCCTGTTTCAGGCGGTGGAGTATCGCAAGGAGCTGGCCACCCAGAGAGGAAGGGAGCTGCGCGCCGTGGCCGATTGCTTTATAACCCAGGCCCGGCTGGACAAAGCGGTGGGGGAGACGCTGGAAGCCAATTCGCTGGCGCTGGACCTGGCCCAGGAAAAGTGACAGAACCATTGTTCGGCGCATTGATCGGCGCCGCAGGGAAGACTTCCACCCTGCATATCCCCAGTGTGCGTTTTGCCGGTGGAGTCCAGGCGTTCCATGTCTCCGAGGTGGAGTACGCCCGGATGGAGAAAAGTTTCAAAAGCCTTGGCGCCCGGTCGCTTCTTATGGCCTCCCTGGATGACGCCCTTATCCTCCATCAGCCTCCAGATCCGGAGTATGTGGCGCTGCTACGGATGTGCGGCGCCGGTGGCGCAGGCCATTTGATACCAGCAGGATCGGAAGGGCAGTGCCTGGCCGAGGACGCGCTCCTGTGCCCCGCGACATTGGAATTTGTGCGCGACTGGCCGGGCGCGTTGGAGTTTTATATGGTTTCCGACATGGACGAGAGGCTGGCGCGGCAGGCGGGGAGACCTCTGCCCCCTTACCAGTCTGGCGTGGTGTCGCTGTTTAACGACAAGGTCTTCTTCATCAGAACCCTGGAGGATATGGGACTGCCGATCATAGAGAGCTACTCCGGACCATCGGACGCAGTTGCATTTCGGCTGGACAAGGACCCAGGCTGGCCACTGGTGGCCCGATCATCCCGCAGCGTAGGCGGGGCGGGGGTGTGGGTGGCGCGTACTGCGGCCCAGAGGCGTGAGCTTAAAAAGCGGATCGAAAAAAGGCGCGGTGAGGTGTTCATCCTGCAAAAGTGGATCGACTCGGTTTCTTCGCCGAACCTGCAGCTTTACGTGGGCGAGGATTCGATTTGTGTATTGGGGATGTCTGCGCAGGTTTTCCGCGATGGAATCCACCATGTGGGCAATTATTTCGACGGATCGGGCGATGACGAAGTGGATGGCCGCGTCATGGCCCAAGCCAAGGCGCTGGCCATGGAGGCGGCCCGGATGGGTTACCGGGGTATTCTGGGAATCGATTTCATCATAACCGCCGGTGGGGAAATCTACGCCGTGGAGATAAATGCCAGACACAATACATCCACCCATGCCCTCTGGTTCGCCAACCGCCTGATAAACGGTGATCCTTTCGTGGCCTCTCCTGGGCGGGCGGCCTACATGCGCTGGCCTTCGGTAAGAGGGCGGCTTTGCGCCATGGAGTGGATGAAGCTGTTGGGCGAGGCCGCGTTCGACCCGGACACAGGCCAGGGAGCGCTCCCCTATGATTGCGGATGGGATGGGCTCGAAGCGGCGATCGTGGCTTCGGACCCGGAACATCGTCAATGGCTTGAGAAGAGGGCGGAGCGGGTGACTGCCTAGGTATCTGGCTGGTCGTTGTCCGTTATTCCGGCTGAGTCCTCCAGGGTTTCCTGTGGATCGCGGATGGCTTTCACTTTTTTGTATCCTTCTTCGGGAGGCTTGAACGCGGGGGTGACCAGCCCTGCGGAGACCAGCATCTTCACTCCCTCCTCCACGGTCATGTCCAGCTCGATCACATCCTCCTTTGGGATCATCATGAAATACCCGGTGGTGGGATTCGGGGTGGTGGGCAGGAACACATTGACCAGTTCCTCCTGGGTTCTCATCTGGACCTCGCTCCAGTTTTCCCCGGTTATGAATGCCAGGGAGAAGGCGCCTTTGCGGGGGAATTCGATAAGCACTACCTTAGAAAAGCTCTGGGCTCCTGCGGTGGAGATGGCGCTCATTACCTGTTTGGCGCCGGTATAGACGGAGCGGATGATGGGAATCTGGTCCACAATCCATTCGCTAAGATCCAGAAGCTTCCTGCCAAAGAAGTTCTTGGTGAAACCGCCCACCAGGAAGATTATCAGAACTGTGGAGACGATGCCGAGGCCGGGGACCTCGAAATCCTGGGGTATGGGTGCGCCTGCCAGCAGCAATGCCTTTGTCACCAACGGGCCCAGGAAGTTGTCCAGGGTCTGGAACATCAGCTTGAATATGAGGATGGTGACGACAATGGGGATGACAACCGCCAGCCCGGCGAGAAAAGTCCTGCGTATACTGTGGGATATGCCCTTCATGTTAGGCCTATGAAAAACCGGGTGTGGCTCAAAGTTTGATTATCAGCCGTTCCTTGGCCAGCCGCACCGGGACCATGCGCCGACCGCTGGGATCAAAAGATTGATCCTGCAGCCTGCTGAGGATTCTTTGAAGCTCCGCGTCTGTCCTGTCGGGGTCGTGATGAAAGAGGATGACCTCCCCCACATCGGCCGCGCGAGCCAGATCATAGGAATCCTCAACGGCGGAATGGCCCCAGCTAACCTTGGTTTTATATTCTTCGGAGGTGTATTGAGCGTCCACCACCATCAGGTCCACTTTGCTCAAAAACTCCACCAGGGCCAGGCTCTGTTCCTCGGCCACGATGCGCCCTTCCTCCCGCTCGGATTCCACGCCGTCATCAAAGAGGTTGCGGTATGGCTCGTGATCGGTGACGTAGGCGAAGCTTTTTCCGTTGTGGCTGATCCTGTAGGCGAGGCACACCACTGGATGGTTGACGTACTTGCTCTGGATGTTTATGGAGTTGCCTATGTTTAGCTCCGACTCGGAAATATCGTGGAAAGAGAGCTTGGCCGCCAGCTCCTGTACTCTCACGGGAAAGTATGTGTACTCCATCTGCTGGGAGAGTATCTGCTCCAGGTTTTTGGAGTAGTGCACGGGTCCGTATAGCTTTATGGTGTACTTGGGGCTGAAGAGGGGCACGAAAAAAGGAAGCCCCTGGATGTGGTCCCAATGGGTGTGCGAGAAAAAAAGATGTATTTCGCTGACCGTTGGATCCTGCAAAATGTCCAGACCGAGCTTTCTAATGCCGGTGCCAGCATCCAGAATGATCAGAGGCTCGTTTTCGTTGCGGACCACCACGCACGGTGTGTTGCCGCCGAATTGCGAAGTGTCCGGCCCTGGCGAAGGAATGGACCCTCTGACTCCCCAGAAATCAATTTCCATTGCTAATCCTTAATTTACCCCGGGCCTGGCGAAATACGAATAGACTTTACAAGGGCCCTGGCAATTGAATTACAATTTTACATGAATCTAATTCTGAATTGCAAAGAAAACAAAATGTTTTCAATTTTTGCATGGGAGGGCGAGCCCTCACCAGGGAGATGGAAAGATGATACGACACATAGTCTTTTTCAAATTTAAGCCGGAGACCGGAGAGCGCGACAAGGAATCGCTGGCGGGAAAGCTTGAATCGCTGAAGGATTCCATAGACAAGATCAGATCGCTGAAGGTGGGGCTGGACGTGGGGAACAAGCCGAATTCCTATGACATGGCGCTGGATACGACATTCGATTCCATGGCCGATGTGGATGCATACTCCAAACACCCGGAGCATGTGAAGGTTCTAGATACCATCGCCGGGATATGCCAGACCACGGCCAAAGTGGATTACGAATCGGAGGATTGAGCCGGCCGATCCGGGACCTTGGCGCCGCCAGGTTCTCTCGCCCGCGCCACCCGCGCCGGAGAGCCCACCGCCACGACTCTGTCCGGCAGGTCCGCCGTCACCAAGGCCGCAGTCCCCACTACCGTATCGTCGCCTATCGTCACTCCATCCAGCACGGAGACCCTGGCCCCCAGCCAGCAGTTGGCGCCTATTTTTATTCCCTTGGAGGTCCACCCCTGATCCAGCACGGCGATTTCCGGATCGTCGAAATTATGGGTGGTGGCAAACAGGCTGGTGAAGGGGCCCAGCAGGGTCTTTTCCCCTATGGTGATACTGGAGTTGGATGAGATATTGCACCAGGTGGAAAGGTTGACGTAATCACCAAAGACGATGTCGCCCTCCTTGCAGCTGAGCACGGAGGCTCGACCTATGTAGCAGTTCTCCCCCAAGGTGATGCCTTTGTTGGCCGAACCCTTGGCGTCGAGCAGGGCGCCGTCGTCGATGATGGTCCCGGCGCCGATCCTGATTTTCTTTGGATGGCGGAACCACACATCCGCGCCGAACACCACCCCCCGGCCCACCCTCCCCAGGATCATGGGGTAGAACACCTGGCGCAACGCCAGCCCCAGGGCGCCGGGAATGCGGGAGAATAGCAGCCCGATAAGCTCGAACTTTATCAGGAACCAGAGCGAGCGCGAACCCACCACCAGGTCCTGATACTGGGCCAGCTTGCTCTTGCCGCTATGCCCGCTCTCCTTTTGTATCTGGATGTCTATGTTTTGTTTGTTATCGGTCATTGGGTTCAAAAAGAGCCGGTATATTATTCTGGTTTTCCACCACAGCCTTCGCTTGGATCATGGGCCAATTATATCAAGCAATCCTTCAACAATGCGGCCCATCTCCGCTTCATCCAGGCGCCCCATTTTCTTTCCAAGCCTCTGAGTGGATAGCGTCCGGACCTGACTGATCTTAACCCATGAAGGCTTCGGAAGAAGCTTCGGCGGCAGAGTGTAAGTCAGGGGGAAACCGGCGCTTTGCGGCTGGCCCGTAACGGCCATGGCTATTATTGTACCGGACTTTTTGTTGAATATCTCCCGGCTCAGCACCAGCACGGGACGGCGCCCTTGCTGCTCATGGCCCTGCCCTTGTTCAAGATCAGCCCAGTATATATCCCCTCTCAGTATTCGGGCCATGTCTCGCCAGCAAGCTTCTCGTCGGCCAGCTCACGCTCGGCCTCGGAGTCAAGCCTGGATAACTCCTCCACCAGCCTGGTCCGTTTCCAGCGCTCCATTTTCTCCCGTATAGCGGCCTGGATAGCCTGGCTGCGGTTGGGATATCGGCCTTGCTTGACCCACCGGTCCACGGTATGCAGCAGCTTTTCTTCCAATGTTATGGCCACTTTCGCGGTGCTCATCATCCACCTCCAGTATTCCATATTATCATACCATAAGAGGCAGGCAAGGCGTGCGGCAAAGGAGTGTGTTTGGGAACCGTCAGCTTATTCCCGTGATTCCTTGAGAGATTTTATAACCTCAGAGAGTTCAAGAACTTCAAGTTTTGAGCGGCATTCCGGCCAGTTATGTTTCCAACAAACAATAACATCACAACCTTCAACAGAATGGCCGTGATCACGAAAGTTTCTGCTTTCGTACTCAAACTCTATTAGGGTTTTTTGCCATCTTCCATCACTAATCTGGCGTTTGGCTTCACAATCGGGAAATCCTGCCTGCACATTTTCGACAACATAGCCCAATTCGCGAGCCACCATTCCAAAAAGAAAAACAACGCCTTGTTCATTAATGGTTCATGTTGTAGACCGCGAAACGAAAGGGGGTTTCCATAGGTGGGACGTTGATCCCGCTTTATATGAAAAGTTTTCGAGACAGGTTTCGTGCTTTCCTCGTTCTGGATAGAATTCGAATCTGAATTCGCATCAAGTACTTTTGCCTGTGCAGTGGATCTTTCAATCAGCGTAAACACATCGTCATATTCAGGGTTGTCATGGAAGCATTCCCTAAACTTGATGGGAATCCCAGTCCAAGGGCCAAAGCGTTTTTTGAATACAGCGACGCTATAATTACTTCCTCCATGTTTATACTCAGCCATAGTCGGGATTTTGTTGAGTTTCCGGACCACTTCCGCCCAATCTTTGAGCAATATTTCTTCATCAGTTTTGATATACGATTCGTCAGGCTGGAGGCCAGAAGCGCGAACCGCTTCTGTCCAGTTCTTATAATGTTTGAGAATGTAATGCTCTGCAATATCAAAGTGAGTCTTGAATTCCGCCCTTGTTGGCCTGCGCCCAAGCTCCTTGGACAATTTACGAATTGCATCTAGCAGATCATCTTTGGTCATATTTTGATTGTATCAAATCCCCAGGCGCAGGTTGACAAAGCCCCCGTCCGGCCTCAAACTGTCAGCAACTATGTTGTAAGCAGGTTATTAAACCAGATTTCCCAAGTCAAAGCTCCATGAAAGTACTTTTTGTCTATACCGATATCGATGTAAAGGGGGGCGCCCGCAGCTACCATTTCGGCCTGGGGCTTCTCTCCTCCGTGCTGAAGCAGGCGGGACACACCACCGAGCTGCATTATATGTTCGACGCGTGGGACCCGGAGGGCTTCGAGGCCCATGTGGACACCTTCTCACCCGATGTGATCGGATACACTTCCGACTCCTCCCAGATTCGCCACGTGGTGAAGCTGGTCAAGAGAATGAGCGGAAGGGGAATATTCCAGGTCGCCGGGGGTGTGCACTCCAGCCTATACCCCAAGTTCATGGAATCGGTGGACGGCCTGGACGCCATATGCACGGGCGAGGGGGAAGGCCCAGTCCTGGAGCTTGTCACGCGGCTGGCCAAGAGGGAGGACGTGACGAAAATCCCCGGCCTATGGGTTCGCCAGCCGGACGGCGCCATCCGCAAAAACCTCCCGGGCCTTTTTATCGAGGACCTGAACAGCATCCCTTTCGGCGACCGGGAGATGTTCAATTACCAGCAGGTGGTGAAGTCCGACTATGACCGGGCCACTTTCATGCTCTCCCGAGGCTGCCCCTACAACTGCAACTATTGCGGCAGCCCATCCATGGGCCGACTGCAGGAGGGGAAATACGTCCGCTTCCGCAGCGTGGAAAACGGCATCGCGGAGATCAAAGATATAGTGGGCCGCTACGATATCCGCAAGATATTCTTTGCCGACGATGTCTTCACCATCGACCGCAAGTATGTAAAAGAGTTCTGCGAGACCTACAAAAAGGAGATAGGAATCCCCTTCGAGGTGACCACCAGGGTGGAAAGCTCCCACATCGACACATTCAAGTATCTGGCGGACGCAGGCTGCACCCGGGTGGCCATGGGGATAGAGTCCGGCAGCGAGGAACTGCGCCGAAAACATCTGAACCGGAAAATGACCAACGGGAAGATTATCCAGGCCTTCGCCGACGCCCGCGCCGCCGGGCTTAAAACCAAATCGTACAACATCGTCGGCTTCCCCCATGAGACATACGAGATGCACCTGGAAACGGTGGAGCTGAACCGCCAGATAAATCCGGACAGCTTGGTGATCTATATATTCAATCCATACCCCGGCACGGCCCTGTTCGACATATCCATCAGGGACGGGTTCCTGTCGCCGGATTTCATGGATGAGGACTTCATCTCCCGGACAGACACACCGCTGACCATGCCCCAGTTCACCCGCGAGGAGATATTGAAAGCGTACCGCAACTTCGCCTTCAGCGTGTACCGTGGCCAATCCGCCAGGAAGGCGCTACTCTACAAGGTATATTACTCCCGCTTCGGCGAGCCGCTGATCCGGCTGCTGGACTCGGTGAAGAAACCGATCCAGAAACTGGCGATGGGGTCGTAGATAACCAGGGTGATGGGAGCGGCCCCCCCCATCACAGGGTGCGCATCGCATCCGGCCAACAGTTTTCCCACTCCCGGCCCCATCTCTGGTATCATTAGCGATTTACACATTCAAACCCACATTTGACAATGATGACCAAAAGACACCCCTGGTTCGACATTGAACCGGGCCCAAAGGCGCCCCACCAGGTTCACGCCTTTATCGAGATCGAACGAAACTCCCGGCTGAAACTGGAGCTGGAAAAACACACCGGCTTTCTGATCGTGGACAGGATCCTGCACGGCGCGGTCCATTACCCCCACAGCTACGGCTTTATCCCCCAGACTTATTGCGACGACCAGGACCCGCTGGATATCTTCGTCCTCTGTTCGGAGACGATACCATCGGGTACCATCGTGGAGGCGAAGGTGGTCGGCGCCATGCGGATGACCGACCAGGGTGAACTGGATGACAAGATCATCGCCGTGGCCGTGGGCGACCCGGCTTTCGACGAGATTTTCAACATCACCCAGCTGCCCATATATCAACGCAGCGAGCTGAAAAAATTCTTCGAGGAATACAAGACTCTGGAGAAAAAGGAAGTGATCGTGGAGGATTTCATGAACCACGATGAGGCGGCGACGGCTGTGAGGCAATCGATGGAAAGCTACAAGAAGGAAGCCGAACGGCTGAAGGCCAAGTACGGCCAAAGCCCCGACTAGACATTTTTCGCCAGGTTCAAGCAGTTATGACTGAAAAAACCAAGTTCGGCCATTTGCATGTCCCCTTGAAAAGAGTCCACATGGAGCTCACCAACGCTTGCGAGTTCGGATGCAGGTTCTGCCCCAAATCAATCATGGAGCGCTCCTATGGATTCATGGAGAAGGAACTGGGTAAAAAGATCATCTCCGAAGTGGCGGAAAACAACATTGCGGAGAAGATCACCTTCCATGTGATGGGGGAGCCGACCATGCACCCCGACTTTTTCGAGTTCCTGGAGCACGCCGCCGCCGTGGGCCAGAAGGTGGGGCTGACCACCAACGGGCGGAACCTTGGGGGCGCCGTGGGCAAAAAGTTGCTCGACTACCCCTTGCACCAGTTGGATGTCTCCTTCCAGACTCCCACAGAGGAGTCTTTCCCCCTGCGGGAGGCAGGCAAGCTGACTTTCAAGGAGTACCTGGACGGGATCATGGATTTTTTTACCAAGTATAGGCGCCGATGGCCGGAGACCATAATCAAGTTCCGGTTTCTGAACACCATCTTCCCGGTGAAGACCCTGGAAAAAGCTGTCGGCCCCATAAAAGTGATGTCCTCGACAAAAGAACTGCGGGCCACATTCAAGGAGTGGGTGCAAAACATCTATAGCCGCCTGGGGGTGGATCAGACGGATACGCAAGAGGCGCTGCGCCGGGTGGATGGCCTGGTCTCCTACAAATGGAACGTGGTGGAGATATTGCCTAACCTGTTTTTTGAGACATACATCCTGGAGGACTGGGGGCATGCCTTCACCGGCGGGAAGGTGCATGACGCGTGGGCGGGATACTGCTTCGGCATGCGGGACCACTTCGCCATTTTGCATAACGGCGACGTGACCTTGTGCTGCGTCGATTTTTCCGGCAAGACGGCGATCGGCAACGTGAAAAACAACTCGCTGGAAGAGATCCTCTCCACCGATGAGTTCGGCGAGATCATGGCCGGGTTCGCCCGGTTCCGCCCGGTGCACCCATATTGCAAGCGGTGTATGGGCTCGGCGACACGGCTATCCTGGCTGTTCAAGCCTGTGCTGGGTGTGTTGGCTCTTGGGGCCTTAAAGCCCTTCTTCCACAAGAAAACGAAGCTCTTTACCGGGAAGTAATCCCCTGGCCGCTCCCCCTTACAATGACGAACCCAGCTGAGCCAATTGACGGGAGAGATCCATCACCCTCTGGGCCTGGGCCGGCGGAAGGGCCGAAGCCATCTCCTCTAGGGCGGATGCGTTGGCGGAAATCTCGTTCCTGGCGTCCAGCCTGGCCTGGGCGGCCATCGAATCCGTCAGGGCGCCCACTTCCGCGCGATTGGCGGCGATCATCTGGCCTTGCAGTTCGTTGGCCTGGTCCGCCAGGTCTATCCTTTCGTTCGCGGCCTGGATGGAAGTCATGGCGTCGCCGAGTTGCCTGGCCTGCTGGCTTACGTTGTTATTGACATACACCACTGCCGCCAACGCCATCAGAGCCAAAATAAACGAGGCGTAGGAAACAAGGCTGGGGCGGTTTTTGCGGGGTTGCTCATCGGCCACAATAGGCGCTG
Organism: Nitrospinota bacterium; assembly: GCA_029881335.1. GTDB lineage: Bacteria > Nitrospinota_A > UBA7883 > UBA7883 > UBA7883 > JAOUMU01. The sequence continues at coordinate 49,156 of JAOUMU010000005.1, forward strand.
CCTCCCGGGTGGCCATGGGCGTGGCTTCCGGCTCTTCGATAGCCTTCTCCTCTTCCTTCTCGGGCTCATCTTCCGCAGCCTCGGCAGTGTCATGTTCCGTGGTCTCCAGTTGTGGCTCGGAAATCGTGGGCACGGTTTGATCCATGCCGGGCATGGTCTCGGCCAGCTCGGTCTCGGTTTCGGTCAGCTCCGGGGCCAGGGAGAGCATCGGCCGCCCCATTTCCCCCTTGGCTTCTTCATCTTCTAGCTGTTCCTCGTCCGGCTCCAGTTGCGGCTCCTGCTTCCCTTTCATACTGACAAGCTTCAGTGGTGAACCAGGCTCCACTGAGGAGGATTCTGATCCACCCACCAATTCTTCCAAAAGCTCGTTGAATGTTTCCTCGCTTATGGTCGCAATGGGGCTGGCGTGTATCCCCTTTCCTTCCAGGATTTTCACCAGTTCCCCAGCCTGCATGTTCAGTTTGCGCGCCGCCTCGTACACCCTCAGATTGCTCATGTTCCGTCCCCACGGTTCGTAATGATTTGGGCATATGATATCATGACATAGCGATGGAGGACCTATAAAATCCAATTCCCAGCGCTGCGGGCTCACCGCCCTGGGTTAACCACGATACGAAAGAGGAGGCGCAAATGGCTAACTGGTACTACGTAATCAATAACGATCGGCAGGGCCCCGTGCCCAGGAGCCAGATTTCCAGCCTGCTGAGCGAAGGTAAAATAGATAAGGATACACTGGTGTATACCACGGGCATGAGCGGATGGCAAAAGCTGAGCTCCATCCGCAGCCTCCAGGCGGAGACGGCGGCTCCTCCCCCCCCACCCTCCAGGGCGTCCGCCTCCGCTCACGAAATCGATTACAAGATCATGGGCGAGGAGATGCAGTTCGTGGAAGTGGAACTGGACCCCAGGGAGAGCGCCGTGGCGGAAGCGGGCGCCATGATGTATATGTCCCACAGCGTAAAGATGAGCGCCGTCTTCGGCGATGGCAGCGGCCAGAAGGGGGGATTCATGGACTCGCTTCTGGGCGCCGGGAAACGCCTGCTCACCGGCGAGTCGCTCTTCACCACGGTATTCACCCATGAAGGACTCTCCGGCAAGGCCCATGTGGCCTTCGCGGCGCCGAATCCGGGAAAGATCATCCCCATCCACCTGGCGGAGATTGGCGGCAAGGTTATCTGCCAGAAGGACGCCTTCCTGTGCGCGGCCAAGGGGGTCTCCATTGGTATTCATTTCCAGAAACGTATCGGCGTGGGGCTTTTCGGCGGCGAGGGATTCATCATGCAGTCGCTGGAGGGGGACGGCTGGGTGTTCGCCCATGCGGGGGGGACAATCATAGAAAGGGAATTGGGCCCTGGCGAAAAGATGAAAGTGGACACCGGCTGCCTGGTGGCGATGATGCCCACAGTGGATTTTGATATCGAATACGTGGGCGACATCAAATCCGCGGTCTTCGGAGGTGAGGGGATGTTTTTCGCCGCCATCAAGGGGCCGGGCAAAGTGTGGCTCCAGTCGCTGCCGTTCGCCAGGCTGGCGGGGCGGATAAACGCCATGCGCCCCAGAACCAGCATGCATGGGGGGGGGAGCGGCGGCGAGGGCTCTATCCTCGGCGGTATCGGCGACCTTATCGGTGGAGACTAATCAATCCTATGACGGCAACTAATCGCTGGATAGTGATAGGCGTCTCCGGGGCCTCCGGAGTGATATACGGGATACGTCTGCTGGAGTGGTTCAGCCAGAATCCGGCCAGTGGCCTGAAAACGCGGCTGGTGATGACCCCCTCCGCCGCCCGGAATATCGAGATAGAGACCGATTACCAGCCTGGCGATGTGGCCGCCATGGCGGACGTATCCGAGCGGTTCGACAACCTTACGGCCCCCATATCCTCCGGCTCCTTCCGCACAGAGGGGATGGTGGTGGCGCCATGCACCATGCGCACATTGTCGGATATAGCCAACTGCAACGCCCACAATCTTCTGGTCCGGGCGGCGGATGTGACGCTAAAAGAGGGGCGCAAGCTGGTGCTGGTCCCGCGGGAGACGCCGCTGCACAAGGGGCACCTGCGGCTATTGACCCTGGCGGCGGATATGGGGGCGGTGATCCTGCCCCCCATGCCTGCGTTTTATCACAAGCCAAAAAGCGTGGATGACATCGTGAACCAGACGGTGGGGAAGATCCTGGACCAGTTCGGCGTGGAGAACTCTATGTTCACCCGGTGGGAGGGGTAGCGGAAGGAATGCGATAGAACCTGGAAGTTCAGACTATAATGCAGGTGAAATTCATTGAATTTTCTTTGCACCACATACGTGCAAGATTGTATTCACAAAGGCCTTTAATTCCGAGCACTGATTAATTGCCACAGACAGGTCATTATCGCGCAGTATACGTCCAGCATCCCTCGGTTTGTTGTATTGCCCGCGTATTTTGCCATTACGAAATATATCCCCTATATGTTTAGATGGCGGATTATTGTGGTTCACAGTCTCCGGATTATCTCCAGGCTTTACTTTCCTGCTGTGACGCGCCAACTTCAGAATGTCCTCCCAATAAGGCAACAGCCATGCTTCAAAATCATATTGCGCTACATGTGGATGAAACCTTGACTCTTGACCTACCCATTCCTTCATTTTTCTTTTTGCTTCTGATGAATCCTTAAATATCGGAGGGTTTTGACCTGTATAAACATCTGTCAAGGCAATCACATGGTCAGAAGGTTGTTTGCCGCTAAGTAAAGCCTGCACATCCCTTCTCAGTTTGTCACTGGTTGGAATTGTACCATGATGCACATCAAACTTCAGCGAAGGCATTTTGCCTGACAATCTGCTTTCCAAAAACTTTACTAGATGGGGCTTGAAAGCCTTCTCGGTTTCACCTTCCACAATAATAGATATTTTCACGACCGCCCTCCCATGCGGCCATGCCTCCACACTTCATCAAGGGTATAATCATTTAACCATACATCCAAATCCAGGGAGTCAGCCCATGTGGCGGTCGTGAACCCCTCTTCATCCACATCCATAACAACTACTTCCTGGGGTTTCAGGAACCGTATTAAGCTGTCGGAGTGGGTGGCGACTATCACCTGTGTTCTATCGGATGCTTCGCGCATCTGGTGTGCCAGCAAACTTAGCATCTCTGGATGAAGGCTGACCTCAGGCTCATCTATCATAGTGACAGTAGAAAGAGCAGGGCTTTGGAGAAGCGCAGTCAGCCAAATAAAACGCAAAGTTCCCTCCGACAGTTGGTGCATATACATCGGAGTTTTGAAGTGTTTCTCCTTCCACGTCATTGCCAGCATTCCAGCCGCCACGGGAGGGAAATTCAACGATTCAAAGCCTGGGAAAGCCGCTTTTAACATATCTTCTATCACCTCGTATCGGTCATGATTACTTTCCCTAAGGTTATAAAGAAATGAGACCAAATCCTCCCCATCAGCGCCAGGAAGGTCAGCTGGTTTCATCTGTTGTGGGAGCTTTACCGGAGCACGCTTATCCACAGACAAGACATGGTATTGTGTTACGGAGCCAAGTATCCTCCTCAAATCTTCTGGCTGCTGAAACATCTTTGGAACCTGCGATAGCGATGTCTCCTGATTATTATGCTCCCAATTTGGAGTGGTGATTTTAGAATCTTCAATATCGTAGTAACGTATTTTGTCATAAGCGGAGTCAATATATTTGAAAGGCTCATTATAGTTTAGCCTTTGCTGAATAAGGGTTTCCTGTGCGATTTTATATGACTGCCCACTGGGTTCAATATTCAGGCTATATTCAAGCGGGTTATAACCTTGAACTTCCATTGACGCTTCCAATATCAAGCGGTTTGATACTCCCTTTGTAAGCCGAGTAAGAACATCGGCCACACCACCCATATTGCTGAGAGTTCGGTTCATATTTCCCGTTGCTGAAGCGGACAATAAAGACACAGCGTCTAAAAGGGATGACTTCCCCACACCATTGGCACCGATCAAAACCACCAACGGTCGCATCTCGATCTTGACTTCATGCAAGCGCCGAAATCCACCGATCTTTATGCGTTTCACTTTATGCATTTCAAATATCCCCTACATCTATCTATTCAAGAAACCCATTAATGAAGCCATGTAGTCGCAATATTCTTTATTAACAACATACGATTCGCAGACCACAACTATCTTTCGTCGCCATCTACGCCACCACCTCCTCACCAGAATCTTTCCACGAACACGTTGCCGGGGTCTTTTTTCTTGTGTTCCTTGAAGCCTTCGCCGGTGAGGATGGTGACCATCTCCTCCACCATGGCAGGGGCGCCGCACAGGAACACGCTGCTATTGGTCGTGTCCGGCTTGAAACCCCATCTCTTATCGATCTCGCCGGATTTCCACTGGTCCTGCACATAGCCTTTCGGCCCCTCCCACTGGGTATGTTCCTTATCGGGCCTGCTGATTATCGGCAGGTAGGCGAAGGTGGGGAAATACTCCGCCAGGGTCTCCAGCTCCGCGCGGTAGCCCAGGTCCCATGAATGGCGGGCGCCATGGATGATGGCGTACTTGCGGTGGGCCTGGCGGGAGAAAATGGAGCGGATCATGCTCATATATGGGGCCAGCCCGGTGCCTGTGGCCACCAGGATCAGGTTGTGCTCGTGGGGCGCCTCTTCGAGAGTGAATACGCCGGTGATCTTTGTCGCCATGAACAGCCGGTCGCCTTCGTTGAGGGCGAAAAGGCGCGGGGTGAGGCTGCCGGAGCGGATGAGGGTTATATAGAACTCCAGGTATTCCTTCTTCTCCGAGGCTGACGATATGGAGTAGGCCCGGCGGATCAGCTTTTCTGGAGGGGGCGCTTCCTCCTCCGGGTCGGCTATTTCGAAGCGGGGCGCGGAGCCTGGCAACCCCAGAGTGGTGAACTGGCCCGGTTTGAATTCCTTAAGTGGCTCGTCCGGCTTCACCCTTATGATGATGAGCCCCGGGGCGATCTCCATTTTTCTGACCACGGTCGCGTTCAGGTTAACCTCTGCCATGACATCTCTCCCTGTTTATCGTATGTATTCAATTTATCAGCATCACCGCTTCCGGCGCAATGAAGAACGGCGGCTAAATTCGGTGTCAACCGGGCCATAACGGACATGTTGCGGAAAATTGCGTAACAATGTAGAATTTTACTGAACAAAGTAACAACAACCTGCATGGGGGTTGCAATCATGGGAAAAGAAATGGACGTTAAAAAATACGCTGTCGAGGCGCTGGATCTTCTCAAGGACAACATAAACACTATTGGGTTCGCCGCTTTGCTGGCAGGTGTGATAACCTCCCTGGCCTCGGTGACCATTGTGGGCGGGGTGCTGGTGGCAGGCCCGTTGGCTGGGGGGATGTTCTACGTTATCATGGATGTTAATTCCGGAGAGCCGTTCGACATCAAGCGGTTATTCGACGGTTTTACGCAAAACATGGTGCCGCTGGTTCTGGCTTCGCTAGTGATGAGCCTTTTCATTTCTCTGGGTTTCATGTTTCTGATTGTTCCCGGCATCCTGCTCACCGGCTATTACATTTTCACGTTCCTGTATATCGTGGACAGGGACATGGACTTCTGGGCTGCCATGGAGGCTTCCCGGCAGGAGGGATTCCAGGACCATGTCCGCTCCTTCGCGCTGGGGGCCGCCATGATGTTACCGGCTATAGTGGTGGCTGTTTTTATAATGATTATTTCTGTCATCGGTATGCCTTACATGCTGACGGCTGCCGTGGTGATCTTCGCCCATGTGTTGATGGCGGCGTTTTTTTCCTGCTTCGCTTTTCGGGCGTATGTGGATATCGTGGGCCTGGTGAACGACCCCAAGAACTCCGTAGGCGGCGGCGGAAGGGTGATGACGGCCAAGCCGAAGCTTCATGTGGAGCCTCCCCCTCCCCCTCCCCCTCCGGGCAAGAAATAGCGGATATAAAAGCGAGAACCTCCCGCAGCCGGTTTAAGCCGGTTGCGGCCCTTTCGCTTTAAATTGCTTCCGATCCCGTTGATAGGCTAAGATTGGGCCTTTACTTCCGGGAACGGGGCTTAAATAGCGGGGGCGCTTTAAATGCGGGAATGGAACACCAGCCAAAAGGTGGCGGCCACCTTGATACTCGTCCTGCTGGGGATTGGGTATCTGGTGGGAGTGTCCAAGCTCTCCTCCAGCGTTGGGCTGGCGCCGGAGCAGGTCAAGGCCCGTTACTCAGCAAAGCCGGAACCGGTGGGCCTGACTGAAAGTCTGGCGGCGCTGATGGACGCAGAGCCGGAGATAAGCGGTGAAAAACTGACCCACGTGGCCCATGCCCACATGATTCCCTACACCCTGGTGTTCGCGCTATGCGCGTTTTTTATAGTTCATTTCGGATGGAGCCCCAGGGCCCAGGTCTTGTTCATGGTTGCCTTCGCCCTCTCCATCCCCTTCGATTTTCTTTCAATGGCCGCCACCAGGTTCATCCACCCCTCCTTTTATGTGGGGATACTTCTCTCCGGCCTGGCGTTCGGGGCATGCCTGGGCATCACCATTTTTTGGAGCTTCTACGAGCTTTGGATATCAAAACCGGATTGACCTCCATCTTTTTGCTGGTGTCCATGGTCTGCTGGCCAGGATGGGCCATGGCCCATGGCTCTGTGGTGAC
>JAOUMU010000065.1 GCA_029881335.1 Nitrospinota bacterium
ATATCTATGGCCATCCCCAGGTTCAGCTCCACCTTCCCAGCCTCCACCCGGATGACCTCCTTCCCACCCCACACCGTCACCGTAATCTTCCAGTCATCATGACGAACAATGTCCGGCAGCCATTGCAGCGCCCGATGGTCCATGGTCTCCACCTTCACGCCATGCGCCTTCTCCAGAGCGTCGCGCACCCGCTCGAAATCCCCTTGCGGATCGGAAAGCTCCGGCGGCTCCATCTGGATATAGTATTTGCGCACAGCAGGCTTCAGCTCAATGTCAATCTTCCCCGCAGCCTTGCTCACCACCCCTTCCGATGTGCGGCTCAATTCCGGCACAAACACCAGCAAGTCTCCGTGGACTGTGGTGGAGCACGCCAGACGCACGTTCTCCTCCATCTCCTCGGTGGCCAACTCGGCGTGTTTCTTCTTCAGCTTGTCCAGCTTGCGCTGGGCCTTTGCCCTGGCTTCTTCCGTGGCGGCGGAGGCAATCTCCTCCTCCAGCTCCCGGACCACCTTTTTGTCCTTCTCGGCCATCCGGCTCACGTGCCCTAATGACGAAGTGATCCCTTCCTTCGGGAAATCCCCCTCCATCACCTTCACCTTGCACTTGCCGCAGTTGAGGTTATCCCCGCAGACCGCCTCTATGCCGACTCCCATCTTGCGGGCCGCGTTGAGAATCGTTGTCCCGTCCGCCACCTTGGCCCTGCGGCCAGACGGCTGAAATATTATTGTATGCTGCTCCATAAAACAAACGTCCTATCGTCCGGCGCGCGTGGTTGCGCCGGAGCGTTTTATCAGCTGGCGCGGCGGCCCGCCAACAGCGCGAGCTCACCTGCCACCCTTGTATATCGATCCCGGCCCCGGAAAACTGGTCCCGAGCCCCTTGCCCTCAGGCCCTGGCCTCTCAGGCCTTGGCCAAACCCTTTCGCAATGTCTCCAGCATGGTCATCGCCTCCCGCAAAGCGTTTGGCGCGTTGTCCGCGGTGGAGTCGGCGCCGTATTCGTCCACGGTCCTTTCAGACACAGGGGAACCGCCGATCATGATCTTCACGTTCGGGTTCTTCTCCTTGATCATGGGGATCAGCTTCTTCATCCCCACCATGGAGGTGGTCATCATGGCTGACAGCATCACGATATCCGAATCGGTGCGCAGCTGCTCCTCCACGAACTTTTTCAGGGGCACATCGCGTCCCAGGTCGTGGACCTGCCATCCGGCCGACTCGAATATGGCCTTGATCAGGTTTTTGCCCAGATCGTGTACATCCCCCTGCATGACGCCTAGCACCACCTGGCCCTTGGAGCTACCCTCCTTCTGCTTGATATGCGGCTTGAGGATATCCAGCGCAGCGTATAGGGCTTTGGCGCAGAGCAGCGTCTCCGGCACGAAGTACTCGTGACTGTCGAACTTTTCACTGACCACTTCCATGCCGCCGGCAAGGCCCTCCATGGTCATCTTATACGCGTCGGCGCCGGATGCCACCGCCTCGTTGGCCAGGTTGCGCGCTTCATCCACCTTGTAATGGATTACAGCGTCCTGCAAACCTTCAATCAGTTCTTTTTCAGATTTTGCCATCATTATCTCCTTTTGCTTTTAGTATCATTTGTTATTGGGTTATGCATAGACGCCATATTTGTTCCGGGCCTCCACTATCCTTTTCGCGTTGCGCAAAGAGGCGTTGGGCCCGAACTCGCAGCCGGTGGCCAGTACAAAGCCGCCGTCCTTCATGTATATCTCCAGCTCCGCCTTGCACTCCTCTTCGATCTCCTCCGGAGTGCCCAGCATCGCCACCGGGCCCGGCGGCACCCAACCCATGGTGGCAGTCGCCATTCCCCATTTTTTCTTATGGTCCTCCCAGCTGTCCACGTCATCGGCCACGTACGCATGGGAAACAACATCAGGGAATCCCCATTCGATAATCTTGTCGAAGTAGATACCGTTCCCACAATTATGATGGGCCACAAGAACTCCCTGGTCTTTAATCGTCTGGCATACCTTTTTCATACCTTCCCCCTCGAACTCCTCCCACAAAGGCTTGGAGAGAATGCTTTCGGAGGCGTAGAGGTTGTCGTAACACACACCATGGGCGCCAGCTTCCGCCTGGGCCTTGGCGTATTCCATAAGCACCTCGTCCATCACCGCCAGGGCCGGCTTCACCTTTTCCGGGCACTCCATCAGGTCCATAAAAAACTTCTCCGGCCCACGCATCATCGAAAGCGTTCCCAACGAACCGTAAACGAAGCCCACGATGGCGTGAGTCTTGCCTATCTTGTCGGAAAGGCCTTTGATACAGTCGATGACATATTTCATCCTCCCTGATTTGCGGGGATCAAGCGAGGCGATCTTTGCGTAGTCGTCTGGTGTCTTGATAAACGGATTGTCGTAATTTGGATGGGCGGTGTCCATCTCCGGAAAAATCACCTCCTGCCCGAAATCACCCGCCTCCACAGAGAGATCCACCAGCATAACCACACCATCGTGACCAATAAAGTCCAATGCGTCAACATGTCCGTTCACGAACGCATCGACATCTGTTCCTCTGGACCATTCCCCGTACGAAACACCAGAGAACCTGTGCGAGGCCCCGCAAACCAGCGGACCCACCGGCACCATGTCCGGCATGGTTTTTCCTCTACCCGTGATTCCCACGGCCACCCTCTCCAGACTGCTCATTTCTCCTGCCATGTCATACCCCTCCTATAAAAGGTTGTTGTTGCGCCCGCTTTGGAACCCTATCCGACCGGCGCCATTTTCCCTCTAATCCAAAAGGATTAATCCACTCCATGTAACTTCCGTTTTCGGCGGTATTTCAAAACCCATTTCCGCCCTGTTAGCCGTCTTCACCACATCTATCCCCACGCCCTCCATCGAGGCCCGCGCTTCATAGGGCCTGGGACAATTTTTCCCCGACCCCACGCCGACGCAAGTAACGCACAACATGCACTCCCCTCCGATCAGCCCGATGGCGTAGGTGTATCCCAGGGTCAGCGCCCTGCCCTCCACCTCGTTCACCACCTTGTGCAGCGCGATGGCGGCCAGCCTCATGCCGTCCAGGTCCTTCTGCTCATCGGTCAGCCCACTGCCCTTATGCTTTTTCCACTCCTCCCCCGGCGCCGCCATATATTTGGTCACCTCATCGTGGGAGATGCTCTTCATATCCCCGGTGATGGAGCTTTTCACCTGTATCATAATGGCGTTCTCGTATAGCTCCAGGGCGCGGCGGAACTCCTCCACCGTGGGGGCGTTGGGAGGGCACACCAGGCAGTGGCCATAGTGGGGGCACAAAGGAATCTGGCACTTGATCCGCACCCGCTCGTCCACCGCCACCAGCCGCGCGGGAAACACCCGGGCCCGGGACGCTCCCCGCTCCAGGGCGTACTCCTCCAGCATCTTGGCGTTATTCATTTTCCCCTTACTTCATGAACACATATGTTTTCGGTTTGTGTGTCTTCGCGTCCACCATGTTTTCATTGAGCACCTTGTGCTTTTTCTTCCAGCAGCTGGGGCACATGTAGCGCGACTTGAACCCCCGGTTCGGCCCGGCATAGCGCTTCTCCGCATGGTCCCGGCACATCTTTGTGCCGCAGTCCGGGCAGATAAAGTCCGCCGCCATCTTGCACCTGTGGCAAGCTTCCATAAACATTTCCCTCCTAAGTTGTAAGCCTTTTATATATCAGAGGCATCATGATCGGTAGCGCCTCTATATTATCGATCACCGTATAATTTGACTGACCGTACATATATGGCAGGTAATCGCGGCTCTTCTTGTCCACCGTCACGCAAAAGGAAGTGACCCCCTTGCGCTTGCCTTCCCACAGCGCGCGGCGAGTGTCCTCCACAGCGTATTTGGCGTCCCCATAATCAACGTCGTAGGGGCGCCCGTCGGAGATGAGGATCAGCAGCCGGATGCGGGTGTTCATCCGCGCCACCAGCCTGTTGGCATGGCGGATCACCGCGCCCAGTCTGGTCTGAGCCATCGGCTCCATGGCGCCAAACCGCATCTTCACCTCGTCGTTGTAGGGCTGGTCAAAATCACGGACCACATAAAAATCCGCCCGGTCCCTGCGGTTGGTGGAGAACCCGTACACCGCCCACTGATCCCCGATCGCCTCCAGCGCTTCCGCCATCAGGATGATCCCGGTCTTCTCTATATCCACTATGGTTTTGCCGGAGGGCAGCTCCTCGCTGGTGGAATAGCTCATATCCACCAGGAAAGCCACGGACACGTCCCGAAGGTTCTTTTCCCGGCGGATATACACCCGGTCCGACGGCGTGATCCCCGCCATCTTTTCCACCATCGACTCCACCAGGGCGTTGTAGTCCACCTCGTCACCCCTCTCCTCCCGGAAGAACCGTTGCACCCTGTCTGGCCGGAGCAAGGTGAAATGCCTTTTGAGCTGGCTCACCAGTCCGTAGTTCTCCTTCATCGTCCTTGTGTAAAAAGTCATCCCCGCCGTGGGCATATCCATCTCCCGCACCCGGCACCACTCTTTCTTGTAGTCCTCCAGTCCGTTGTCCCACTCGTCATAGTGCACCGCCACCCGGAACCTCTTTTCGTTCTCGATATCGTCGATGATCTGGCGCAGGTGATCCGCCACCTCGTCGAACCGCTCCCCGGTGGGAGCGATCTGCCACAACAGTTTGTCCGGCTCCACACCCTCGGACTCCTCCAGCCGGATGAAAGCCTCCTCCAGGATATCCGCGGGTATCTCCTGCTCTGAAGAGGAGAGCCTGATCCTGGCCGCCTCCTTCACCGCCGCCAATCCTGTCGCGGCTTTATCCACCAGCTCGAAATCGATAACGCCCCTGTGGAATATCCGGTCCGCGGATTTTCGCGCCAGCCGAGTCTCCAGATCAACCTCCTGCTCGAACTGTTCAATGGCCCTGATCGCCTCATCCAGGGCGTCGTCCACTCCTGCGCCCTGGGCCAGCACACGTTCGCGCGCCGCTATCAGGATCGGCAGAAGCGGGTCTTCGGTTCCGGTGTCCATTTCCACCCCGAAACTGACCGCCTCGAAGAGGGATACTGGATCGCCTGCGGTCTTCTTTTGTTTCGCATAACTGGCGATGATGGAGGATTTATCCTTGGCCAGGCCGGGGTAGAGCAGGTCCATCACCGCATCCACCCGCTCGTCCTCCAAAAACTCGAACACCATATAAGCCAGAGCCTGATCGCGGAACCGGGCCAGCCGCAGCAGCTTTTCCCTGTCGGCGGCGAAGGTGCCCAGCTCGATATGGGCCATCTCGTGGGTAAGCATCAGCTTGAAGAGCTTGAAGTTGCTATCCTTATCGTCTCCGAATTCGCCCAGATTGTTGGGCAGATATATCCGGCTGCCATCCCCCACGGCGAAGAAGCGCCCCAACCCCGGCATGTTCTTGTAGAATATGGCTGAGGATCGCACCTGCGCCGTCCGCCCCATCAACGCCTCGGCGTAGGAGCGGAGAACGATATGCGCGTCCCGCAGCTCCAGCCCCTTCACCAGGTCGTCCACCGCCACTCGGCTACCACCGCTTTGCAGGGAGAAAAAAGAGCTTCCCTTTTCGTTGTGGGCGCCGGTCACCTCCAGCCCTTTTTCCACCCAATCCTTGAGGGCATGGATGGAAAGCCTTCCCAGAATCTGGGGCGCGGACTGGAAATATTGCTCGCCCAGCCCCATCTTGCTTCCCTTGCCGGCGGCGGCGCCCTGGGCCAGCATGCTATGGGCGTTGTAGTTTTTTTTCACCGTGGGGGCTTTCTCCACGATATACATTCCCAGCCGGGCCCACTCTTCCATGTCACCCGGCTCTATTTTCTTTAGCGCCTCCGGACTCGACTTGAAATATTCCTTTGCCGCCTTCCAGCTTTTGGCCGCCAGTTCCTCACCCAGCGACGCCCAGAGTTCGAACCTGTTCGCGCCCAGGTGTTCGAGCATTTCCACACTGGCGTTGAAGTAGTTGGAGGCCACATCCTGATCCACCTTCGCCAGGGCGACGCCATGGGAGAGCCACTCAAGGGTGTAGCCGGGCTCAATGGCGATGAAGGGTCCCATGTTGTTTATGGCAGCGGCCATCACGGACCAGCGAGGCCTGCCTATGCCCAGGATTATTCTTGCCGCGTTCTCCCTTATTTGCGGGTCGTCCAGCCCGGTCATGATCTTTTCGGCGGAACTCAGCATCCGGACGGCCATTGGCTTGTCGAAAGTGGCGAATATCTCCACGATGGAGAGCCATGCTTCGGCGCCCCCTTCCGCCATCAGCCCAGCCGTCTGGTCCATAAACTGATCCACCAGCCTGGCCGATGGACCGAGTTTAGCCTTCAGGCTTTCAGCCCGTGAAGCCATATCGCGCTCCTAAAACGCGGTTAAATGATCGAGGAAACTATTTCCTCCAAGGTCTTCTTTATCTCAGGATCGTCGGTAATCGGGTCTATCATCGCGATGGAGCAAGCCCTCCTGGGGGCCACTGCGTTGCGTATCAGAATCCCGGCGTATATCAGCAGCCGGGTGGAGACTCCCTCATCCAGCCCCCGGTTTTTCATGGCGCGGAACTTTTCCGCCACCTTTCGCAAGTCGGCGGCGTTCTTTCGCTCCACACCAGACTCGCGCATTACTATTTCCACTTCCAGGCTGGCTTCGGGGAAATCGAACTCTATGGTGATGAAGCGCTGTTTTGTGCTCTGCTTCAGGTCCTTGAGCACTGTCTGGTATCCCGGATTATAGGATATGGCCAGCATGAAAGTGTCGGTGGCCTCCATGATCTGTCCCTTTTTCTCCAGGGGGAGCACGCGTCGGTCGTCGGTGAGCGGATGAATGGCCACGGTTGTGTCCTTGCGGGCTTCCACGATCTCGTCCAGGTAGCATATGCCCCCATGGCGCACTGCCAGAGCCAGCGGCCCGTCCTGCCATCGGGTGGAGCCGCCATCTAGCAGGTATCTGCCCACCAGGTCGCTGGTGGTCAGATCCTCGTGACAGGCCACGGTGATCAGCGGCAGGCCCATCTGGAACGCCATGTAGGACATGAACCTGGTTTTGCCGCATCCGGTGGGCCCTTTTAGCATAAGCGGCAGCTTGTTTTCATGCGCTATCCGGAAGAGAGATACCTCGTCGTCTATCGGCAGATAGAATGGTTCGCTCTCTATCCTGAATTCTTCCATCTTCCTCTCGCCAGAGGCGGTGGCTTTTACTTGAGTCATTAATCCTGCCTTGTCACTTTAATTCTTGTGGCTTTCCTATTTCCAGGCGATACCTGTCCGCCGTCATTTCCATCCCCTGATACACCGCCGCATGGATAACTTTCGCTTCCAAACCCAGCACAACGGCGTTTAGCGTGAGCGACACCTTCCCTGACGGAGCCTCGCCATTCATCTCTACGGTAATATCCTTCGGCTCCCCCACCGTATTGGCGTATATAAAGCATTGTCCGCTCTCAAGCACCGCTTTTATATGGCCTATATCCAGCGCCCCGGTGGCTTTGACCTTTTCCGTCACCGCAGCCATCAGGTCTCTTGCGAACTTCTTTATCTCTTCCAGGTCCAGAGGCCCGCCCCGCTCAAGGGCCGCAACCACTGCGCAGCTTTCGAACCGCTGGTGCAGTGGGCTTACCGGGCCATCCTCCCCAGGCCCCCGGTTCATACCGGCGCCATTTCCCGTTTCGTCTGCCGCATAAGTTCCTCCAGCCCCTCGCCAGATTTCACGGACAGTCTTACTATTTCAGCTTTCGGATTTAGTCGGGTAACTTCCTCTATTGAGCGCGATATCTCTTCTTCCCCGGAAGCGTCCACCTTGCTGAGCGCCACCACATCCGCGTCCCTGACCTGCCTTGCCACCAACCTGTTTATCGTGTCAAAGTTTATTAGCTTTTCCACCCTGGTGGTATCAAAGAGCACAATCACCGGCCCCAGGGTCACCGCAGTCCTCCGGGCGGCCAGCCGTACTGTTTCGCGGATCGATTCCGGTACGGCGATCCCTGTCGGCTCCACGATCACGATATCCGGCTTCTGCTCCCGCCCCAGGATCTCCAGGGTCTTTAACAGGCTACCAGCCACCTGACAGCAGACGCATCCACCGCCGATGTCCTTGACAGTCATTCCGGAAAGGCTGAGAACCTTGCCATCCACCGGGACTTCTCCCACATCGTTGACCAGGATCGCCACTTTGGTCCCGGTCGCCGACAAGGTGCGGACCAGGTCCAGGATCAGGGAGGTTTTCCCCGACCCCAGATATCCGGCCACCTGCACCAGCTTCATGCTATATCAATGCTCCTTCAAGGCCGCCGTCAGCTCTTCCATGTTTTCATTGGTCACTTCCGGCCAGATATCACAGCCGGGCCAAACCGCATTGGCGCCTTCCCACATAGTCTCCAGGCCGGGGCGCACATTTTCCCTGGCGCCCTGATGGAGGATTTTTACAGGGTCGAAACCGCTGAGAATTATCACATCGTCCCCCACCTTTTTCCTGCTATCAACCACGCGGTTCTTGTGGTCTACGCTCACCGCGTTGGCGGCACACTGCGCCATATCTTCGATTATGTGATTGGTGTCACCGCAGATATGCAGAATATTCGGTCGGGGCATCTCGCCGATGACCCGAACAAGGTGCGGCTTTACCAGCGACTTGAAGCTGCGCGGGCTCATCACATCGGAAGTGGCGCCCATCTCCCGCAACGTAAAGTAATCGGCTCCGGCTTTTTCATATAGCTTGAACACCTCTATAATATAGCAGGAAAGGACATCGAGAATGGCGTTGGTCTTTTCCGGCGCGATGAAGGATTCCTCCAGTAACTCGTCGAGCTCCTGCAGCTGCCCCGCCAGAGTGAAGGGCCCTAATATATGTGTGCCGATAGCCACCTTGTCGCCGAGCTCATCCTTGAGCCTGGAGATCGCCTCTATCACCACTGGTATCCTGCCAGCCTTCGATATATCCGCCGGGATCTTGATATCGGCGGCTGTTTTCACGCATTTTTCCTTGATGGTAGGGTAGAGCAGACCTTCCACATCGTCGTAGAAGTTCATCACCGAGCCGATAGACTCGGCCTCCACGCCCAAGTCGAAGGGAACCACGGCGCACTCGAATCCGAAATCCTTATACATCCCGGCGGCGGCCCTGGCCATCAGCTCCGGATTCCGGTGGGCCTGCTGAAATGGTATATTGTACTTGTCCAGCACCGGCTTGATGACATTCCCCATCCCGCTGAACACTGGCGGGCGATCCACCTTCTCGCCGCGCAGAAATTTCAAAACCCTTTCTTTTGACGTCATGGTGTCTTTGGACATGTCTTGCTCTTCCTATCTAGATTGTGTGCTTGGAAATATTCTCTGACTGGCCGCCTTCCGTTCCTCTGCCGCGTAACAGACAAGGAACGGGAATATAACAACGAGTTTTGAAGAATGGCGCCTCGATGTGAAGGTGATAAGCAGGGGGCTCCCGGAAGGATACGTTTCCCGACAACTGCTGCGATGCAAATACCATTTGCCACAGTGACCAAGCCCCCCTGGTGATTTTAGGTTCTCCCTAGATTGGCCTCCAACCAAACCAACGCCAGAACCTGATTGGCGCCAAAATCTGAAAGTAGGGCGATTATACTCACATCCGCTAACAAATGTCAACCTTTGCAAACAAGGATTCGCGCGATTTCTTGAATATTCAGATTAGCGCCTTATTTTCAATTACTAAGAAACTGTCAGTCAACCATTTTCAAGACTTCTGGCGATCCTGACCGCCTCATCGAGCGCATCCTTGAGGATTGTGGAGCCGGACACCCTCTTTTCCAGGGAGAGATTGAACAGATCACATGACTTTTGGGCCATCTCCTCGTATCGCCCGGAATCCTCCACTCCGGTGTCAATGTACAACCCCCGGCTATACCCGGCGAAAAGGTCTTTTATAAGCTCATCCTTGTCCACGCCCGATAACTGCGCCCTGTCCAAAAGTCCCAGTTCGTTGAGGATCATATCCGGGCCCAGTTGCGCCCAACCCGGTGTCATGAACCATGTGCCGGCGGTTTTGGCGATCTCTTCGTGATAACGCTGGGGGGTGAGAAGAATGGCTATACAATCCTCCGCGTCCGGATGGACGATCGGAATGTCGAATTCCTCGCCGATACCCTTCAGCGACCGGCAAGCGCCATACCCAAGCAGGATCACATCCACCTGGTCATGGATCGATTTTATCGCCTCTGATACGGATTCGCGAAGCTCTCTGGGCCGGACATGCTTCCCCGCATCCAGATATACTACTTTTTCTACATATGGGCGGTCGGCAAGAATGATTTCCATCTCATTGCGCATTATGGCGCAACTGACCACTCCGATTCTCAATTGAACGCTCCACCTTGGCCATTATTCATTGATACTACTATCCAGGGCGCGTTTGGGGTACCAGAATAAACTCTCCTCCCACGTCCGCTTATTACCGTGAAATTGGTTTACAATAGATTTAAGCTTAATCTGTATTCAAGAGGATGCAATGAAAATCACGATACAATACTGTACTGTCTGAAACTATTACCCTATGGCGGCCAGTCTGGCGGCCGAGATTAGGAAAGAGCTGGGGCTGGAGGTGGAATGCATCAAAGGCTCATACGGCATTTTTGAAGTGAGCCTGGATGACAAGCTGATATTCTCCAAAAGCGGGGCTGGCGACAGGTTTCCCGACAAGGGGGAGGTGGTCCAGGCGTTGCGGGAAGCGGGCGCGGAGGCGTGAAGCGAATTCACCAATAACAGGAGAGAATCACTATGACACCTAAAGAAAGATTGCTCACTGTTTTGAGCTTGGAGAAGGTGGACCGGCCTCCTCTGGTTGTCCCCACCCAAAACGCCACAGTGGATGTCATGAGGATTGCCGGAGTCTACTGGCCCCAGGCTCTGCGCGAGGCGGAACCGATGGCCCGGTTGGCCCTGGCTTGCCAGGAGCAATACGGCTTTGAGTCGATACGGCTCCCTTTCGACATCAACGTGGAAGCGGAGACCATCGGTTGCGCCACCCGCTATGGCGAGGAGGCGGACCCGCCCATCAGCTCCCCCAAAGACAGGGATAACCTGAACGAACTCTCCTTCCCGGATCCGGCCACATCCGGCCGCATGGCCCAGGTGATACAGGCCGTTGCCTTGGCGTCCCAGCGAAGAAATCCTGATATCCCTATCATCGCCGCATTGGGAACCCCCTTCGAGGTGTTGAGTACCGTGTACAACTTCGACCACTTGTATAACGATCTGAAAGCCGATCCTCAAGCCCTGGAAAATCTTCTGGAGCAAATCCTGGGCCATCTTACAGCATACGGGGCCGAGCTGGTCCGCGCCGGGGCGGACGTGATGATGGTGGTGGACGGTACAAGTCAGACCCTTATGCCGGACCAGTTTCGCCGTTTCTCCGCCCCATACACAAAGCGCCTGATAGAATCATTGTCCCGGCCCGGCATCCTGCACATATGTGGCAACCCCACCCGCCTTATCGCGGATATGACAAACACCGGGGCGCGGGGTTTATCGCTTGACTCCTCAGTTCAGATCGAAAAGGCCCGGGAAAATTCCGGGGGAAAAGTGGCCCTGGTGGGCAACCTGAGCGTGCGCTCCCTGCAAGAAGGAACTCCGGAGGAAGTGGCGGAAATGACAAGAGTTGCCCTGAAAGAAGGATGGGATATCGTCGCCCCAGGCTGCGGAATAATCCCATCTACACCGATTCAAAACATAATCTCATATGTGGACACCGTCAAGAGTCTATAACAAGACGTGACTAAATAGCTTCAACTTTCCTTGCGGTTTCCGTATAATCGGCTCTTGCGAAGGAGTGGTAACACAATCATATTTGGGGAGCTGACATGGGATTGGCTGATTGGGACGACAGCTACAGCGTTGGTTACAAAAAGCTTGATGATCAGCATAAGAACCTCTTCAGGCTTATCAACGAACTTAACGATCTTTCCCTCCAAAAACAATCCGAGGTCACCTTCAAGGACCTGATGGAGGAAATCCTGGAATACACCGCATACCATTTCTTCGCCGAGGAGGAGATAATGCGGAAGCATGGATTCCCTCATGTGGAAAAACATAAGCTGGAGCACGATGAGATGCGCCGTGTGATGCGTGATTTTTATGCAAGATGCATTGATGAGGATTTCATATGCTTGAACGAAGTCCTGGAGGAGCTGATTGACTGGCTACACACCCATCTGGGAAAAGCCGACACTCTCTATGCGCAATACTTCAAGGAAAAAGGCGTTTTCAACAATTAGCATCCTCTCCCGGCGAGCGCCGTCTCATGCCGGTTGACATCGGTCACCTCATTGACTAATCTGGACCGGTGGACGATATTTGAATCGGCCTGATCTCCTTAAATAACCATCGGAAAGCTGGCCGGCGCCAGCCTGAAGCAATCAAAATGACAACCCAACTGATCGCCGCCAAAGAAGGAAAAATCACGGAGGCCATGGAAGCCGCCGCCCACCGTGAGTCTGTTTCCCCCAGCTTTATCAAGGACGGTGTCCTGGACGGCTCCATCGTGGTGGTAAAAAACAATCACCATGCCATCGAGGGTCTGGCCGTGGGCGCGGGACTGAAGGTGAAGGTGAACGCGAACTTCGGCTCTTCCGGCGACGACGCGGACATGGACAACGAAATCGCAAAAATGCGCGCCGCCGTCAACTCGGGGGCCGATGCCGTCATGGACCTCTCCACGGGAGGCGATATCCGCGCCATCCGGAACAGGGTCCTGACAGAGTGCCCGGTTCCACTGGGGACCGTGCCCATATACCAGGTGGCGGCGGAGAACATGACCGCCGATAGGCATCTGGCCGATCTGGACGCGGAACGTCTGCTGGCCGCCATAGAGGACCATGGCCGCGACGGAGTGGATTTCATCACTGTGCATTGCGGTGTCACCCGGGAATCGGTAAAAAGGCTGAAGGACGAGGGGCGCCTGCTGGACATCGTCAGCCGGGGAGGCGCCCTCCACGCCAGGATGATCGAATACCAGGATGAGGAAAATCCCCTCTACTCCAATTACGACCGGCTGGTGGAGATCGCCCGCGAATATGACATGACCCTGAGCCTGGGTGACGGATTGCGCCCAGGATGCCTGGCGGACGCCTCCGACAGGGCCCAGGTGCAGGAGACCATCATCCTGGGCGAGCTGGCGGCCAGAGCCCGCGCGGCGGGAGTGCAGGTGATGATCGAGGGGCCAGGGCACATGCCCATGGACCAGATAGAGGCGAACATGAAACTGCAGAAAAGGCTCTGCAACAACGCCCCTTTTTATGTACTGGGACCATTGGTCACGGATGTGGCGCCAGGATACGACCATATCACCGCCGCTATTGGAGGCGCCATCGCCGCTGCGGCAGGCGCTGACTTTCTCTGCTATGTCACTCCTGCCGAGCACCTGCGCCTCCCCACCGTGGAGGATGTGGTGGATGGCGTTATCGCCACCAGGATCGCAGGCCACGCCGCGGATATCGCCAAGGGTATTAAAGGCGCCCGCGACTGGGACGACAAAATGGCCGTCGCCCGCAAGAGCCTGGACTGGAAAAACCAGTGCGCCCTGGCCATCAACCCAACCCAGGCTTTGAAAAGACGCGCTGAAACAAATCCCAGCGATGACAGCGTGTGCACAATGTGCGCCGCCCTCTGCTCTATTAAATCCGGCCTGGAGCCGACCCCTTCCAAGTAACGGGCCTTGCGCGCGTTCATCGGCCAGGCGGACCCCGAGGATCCATCCATCCTCCTTCTCACCAGCGGTGAAGCAAGGCATGCTTTCAAGGTGGCGCGGCTGAAGCCGGGTGGCATGGCGCGAGTCCTGGCCGCCGGCAGGAGCCATGAATGCTCAGTAATCGAGATATCCTCCTCCCTGGCTAAACTGCGGATCGAATCGACCATAAGAGAGAGTGGGGACTCAGGACCCAGGATCACTCTGGCCCAGGGGATCGTCAAAGGGAAGGCGATGGACGATATAGTGCGGGTCGCAAGCGAACTTGGCGCTGCCGAAATCATCCCGCTGCTCACCGGCCGGGTGGAGGGGGTAGGCGCCGACAAAACGATACCCAACAGAGTGGAGCGCTGGCGCTCCATCGCCGCATCCGCCGCCAAGGTCTCCAGCCACCCTTTGCCCTGCGCCATTCACCCGCCCATGACTCTGGCGCATCTGGCGGAAATGGAGGCGGACCTGAAATTGGCATTCTGGGAGGATGAGAGTCACACGCTGAAATCAATCCTTCGTGACGTTAATGCTATTTCCTCGGTACTGATAGTTATCGGGCCGGAGGGGGGATTTTCCGAGGAGGAAGCGGCATCGCTACGCGCCATGGGGATAAGGACCGCATCGCTGGGCTCCAGGATACTGAGGGCCAGAACGGCGGGAGCGGCGGCGATCCTGGCTGTGCAATACCACTTTAGCGAATAGACAAGGCCCTACTATCTGCGGGTGGCCCGCTGCAACATTTTCGCTATGTCGTCGTTCCCGGCGGACCTGGCGAAATCGAGCGCTGTGGCGCTTTGGCCGTTTTTGGCTTTGGGGTCCGCTCCTTGTTCCAGCAACGCCTCCACGGTACTGAAATTCCCCTTGAATGCGGCGATCATGAGCGCGGTGGCGCCGGAATAATCCCTCAGGTCAAGCTGGGCCCCCCCTTTGGCCAGCGGGCCGATCATGTGCGACATGTCATATTCAGCGGCGATAATGACTGCCGTCCCACCCTTGGTGGTTTGGCGGTTCGGATGGGCGCCAGCCTTCAGCAGCGCCCGTGCGATCTCCCTGTGTCCCACCTGGGTGGCGGCCATCAGGGGTGTATGTCCGTTGAAATTAGGCAGGTCCGGGTCCACCCTGGCTTCCAGCAGGGCGAGCGCCGCTTCGTATTTTCCCTTTTCACAGGCCACGAACAGTGGTGTGAGTCCGTTTTTATCTTTCGTGTTTGGATCCAGGCCAGCAGAGATCAAAATTCTGACAACCTTGTCATGCCCGCCATAGACCGCGGCGTGAAGCGCGGTCTGCCCCTCTTCGTTGGCGTGGTCAATCCTTGCGCCGTTTTTCACAAGCAGGGCCACCATTTCCGCGTTTCCCTGGAAAGACGCGGCGATAAGCGGGGACATTCCGTTGTCCTCTGTCAGGTTCGGATCCGCGCCCCTGACCAACAGCGCGGCGGCGGCGTCCCCGGTGTCTTTACTCGCCGCCAGGATCAATAGGGTTGAATTGCCGCTGATGCGCAAGTTTGCGCCAGCGCCTCTGTCCATGGCAGCATTTACTTTGCGGGCGCTGTCGTTATATACAGCCAGCAGCAGAGCCCCGTTGGGATCATCGGGATTGATGGACTGGTTGAGCTTTCCTTTTTGTGGCGACGCGCAGGCCAGCAGCGCCATCATGCCCACGGCCATGACTGTAGCCAGATGTTTCACCCTCATACACCCCCGTCATGTAAAATTATATCGACGGCCCAGAAACCTAGTTCGAGAAATTATATCAAATTAAATAGCCATGTCAGTGGACATTTGACATGTTGGCGCGCGGCGCGCCAAGGACGCAGGTTTGAATGGAATCGAGTCATTTCCTGGCCGCGTTATAGGAGACGATCCATTCGTGCCCCAGCCAGCCAGGCCCCGTGACCACGTCGACGTATGT
>JAOUMU010000166.1 GCA_029881335.1 Nitrospinota bacterium
GCGAAGGATATTCAGCAAGGCCCTGCTGCATGATTACAAGCTCGACGGCACCGATATAGATCTGATACTTTTTGAAAAGAAGCAGCTAATACGCAAGTCCGGATCTTTGGAGTATTTCGACGCCTCTGAGACCATCTCCGATGTGGGGGGGATGGACTCCCTGAAAAAATGGCTTGTGGCCCGGCGGGAGAGTTTCACGCCGCGAGCCAGAGACTACGGCCTGCCGCTGCCCAAGGGGCTCTTGCTGCTGGGGGTGCAGGGGTGCGGGAAGAGCCTCACATCAAAAGCTATCGCCAGTTTGTGGAACCAACCCCTGCTCCGGCTGGATATGGGAAAGATATTCTCCTCATTCATCGGATCGTCGGAGGAGAACATGCGCCGCGCCATCGCCACCGCCGAGTCGCTGGCCCCGGTGATCCTCTGGATCGACGAGATCGAAAAAGGATTCTCCGGCATCAAGTCCTCCGGGGCCACGGACGCCGGTGTCACCTCCCGAATATTTGGCACCTTCCTCACGTGGATGCAGGAGAAGACCAAGGCTGTGTTTGTTATCGCCACGGCAAATTCCATCTCCGATCTGCCACCGGAGCTTCTGCGCAAGGGGAGGTTTGACGAGATATTTTTCATCGATCTGCCCACCGAGGAGGAGCGCAAGGAGATAATACGAATTCATATCTCCAAGCGAAAGCGCGATGTCTCCAAATACAATATCGATGAGCTGGCCAAGGCGTCCCATGGATACTCCGGCGCGGAGCTGGAAATGGCCATAGTGGAATCGATGTACACTGCGTTTGGCGACAAGCGCGAGTTTAACGACAAAGATATAACCACGGCCGTCAAGGAGAGTGTGCCATTGTCGCGCACCATGGCCGAAGAGATCCAGAAACTGCGCGAATGGGCCTATCAGCGAGCCCGTCTGGCCAGCGAGGTGGTGGATGAGGCCGAAGTGGCCAGTGGGGCCGGTGCAGCCGAGAGGGCCAAGCCTACTTCTCCCTGACCAGGCAGAGGAAGTATTCCACATTCCCCTTGGCGCCCTGGATGGGGGAGGGGACGCTTCCCTGGCAGACCAGCCCCATCTTCTCGAAGAACTCCCGGACCTGGTCTACAGTATGCATGCGGACCCTATCGTCGCGCACCAGTCCGCCTTTTCCCACGCTTTCGCGTCCCGCTTCGAATTGTGGTTTCACCAGAAGCAGCAGCCTGGCGCCCGGCGCCAGAAGTGGCAGAGCAGGCGGGATTACAAGCTTGAGCGATATGAACGAGACATCCGCCACCAGAAGATCGATCCTGTCCCTTATCAGGTGCGCGCCAAGATCCCGGGCGTTCGTCTTCTCCAGGCAGATGACCCTTGGGTCTTTCCGCAGCCGGTAATCAAGCTGGTTTCTTCCCACATCCACCGCCCATACCTTCGCCGCCCTCCTTTGCAGCAGAAGGTCTGTGAACCCTCCCGTCGACGCTCCCAGGTCCAGGCAGACAAACCCTTCGGGATTCACATGGAAATGGTCCAAAGCCGCCGCCAGCTTCACTCCGCCACGGGAGACATATGGATGATCTTTTTCCTTGATGGTTATTTCGCAGGCCCCATCCACCATTGCGCCAGGCTTGACGGCAGGCTGCCCGTCCACTCTGGCAAGGCCAGCCATGATCATGGCATGGGCTCTGGCGCGGGTGGCGGCCAGGCCCAGGTCAACCAGTAGTGTGTCCAGCCGCTTTTTCGGCATGGGTCGTGGGGCGGCCTGTTGAGACCTTGTAGCCTGTTTTGGCCAGAAACTGTCGGGCGATCAGCTCTATTCCGTCTGCGTCCAGGCCCAGTCTGCTCCTGATAATTTCCTGGGCGCCATGCTCCACGAAGGAATCGGGCGCACCGATCCTCTTTACGTGGGCGTGGGTCTCCCCCGCCTCCAGTACTTCCAGCACACCGGCCCCAAAACCGCCGGACAATACGTTTTCCTCTATGGTGATAATCCTTCCGCAAGACCGCGCCATGGAAAGGATCATCTCCTGATCCATCGGCTTTATGAACCGGGCGTTCACCACTGCGGTTGAGACGCCATCGGCTTCCAGCCGGGCGGCTGCTTCCAGAGCCGGACCTGCCATAGTTCCGGCGGCCAGCAGGCAAAGATCGCTCCCTTCGGCCAAAAGCTCCGACTTCCCTATTTCCACCGGCTGGAAAGAGGATTCCTGGTCCGCAGCCGGGGCTTCACCCCTGGGATAGCGCAAGGCCACCGGGCCAGGATAAGCCACGGCCCATGAGAGCATGGCGGTCAGCTCGCGGTCGTCGCGGGGAGCGGTCACCACCATGTTCGGGGCGCAGCGCAGATATGTCAGGTCGAAAAGCCCCTGGTGGGTCACTCCATCCTCGCCCACCACGCCGGCCCGATCCACGGCAAAAGTAACGTCCAGGCTGGCCAAGCATATATCGTGGAGAATCTGGTCGAACACCCGCTGCAGGAATGTGGAATATATGGCCACCACCGGCTTTAATCCCGCCGAGGCCAAGCCCGCGGCGAACGTGCCGGCGTGTTGTTCTGCGATTCCCACATCGAAAAACCGGTCGGGGAATATTTCAGCGAATTTGCTCAGCCCCGTGCCTTCCGGCATGGCGGCGGTGATGGCCACCACTCGGGCGTCTTTTTCCGCCAGAGCGATGACGGCGTCCGAAAAGTGACCGGTGAATGTCTTTGTTTTCGTTGGTTTTTTCACCGAGCCGTTGTATGTGAGCACCGGGGATACGCCATGGAAAGAGTGGGCCTTCTCCTCGGCGGGCAGGTATCCCTTTCCCTTGGTGGTCACCACATGCACAAGCTTGGGCCCGCTGAGTTCTCGCACCGCCTGAAAAGTCTCTACCAGGTATGATATCTCATGGCCATTTATGGGGCCGATGTATTTGTAACCCAGGTCCTCGAACAGCTTTCCGGGGATGATGAATCCCTTCACCGCCTCGCGGAACTTGTGGGAGAGGTGCGCCGCTTCCTCGCCAGCTATGGCGTTCATCACCTGGTCCCAGTCCGCCTGCATTTTCACAAACCATTTTCCGGTTATGATCCTGTTTAAGTGCTGAGAGAGGGCGCCCACGTTTTTGGAGATCGACATCTTGTTGTCGTTTAGCACCACGGTGAAATTTGTATGTAGCGAACCGGCGTGGTTAAGCCCCTCGAAGGCCATCCCGGCGGTGAGGGATCCGTCGCCGATCACAGCCAGCACCTTGTGGTTCTCCCCCTTGATGTCGCGGGCCTGGGCCATCCCCAAGGCGGCGGATATGGAAGTGCCGGCGTGGCCGGTGTTGAATACATCGTGGGGGCTCTCCTCCACGCTGGGGAATCCGGATATACCCCCATCCTGGCGCAGGGTGTCGAATTTGTCGTTCCTGCCGGTGAGGATCTTGTGGGCGTAGCACTGATGCCCCACGTCCCAGACTATCTTGTCCTTCGGTGTGTCGTAGACGTAATGAAGAGCCAGGGTAAGCTCCACCACTCCCAGGCTGGAGGCCAGATGCCCTCCACGGCTCATCACGACTTCGATAATCCTCTGGCGTGTTTCAGCGGCCACTTTCTCCAGTTGGCGCATGGATAGCCCCTTAAGGTCGGCCGGGCCTTTGATACCTGGCAGCAGGTCATAAGGGAACTGCTTGTTTTGAGAATGATTATCCTGGATCAATGGGCTTTTCAAGAGTGTTACCTTTAACCCCAATGATCGCACATTAACAACGATATGTCCAATGACGGTGGAGATGACGAATTGCCTCAAATTAAATGTAACCGAAGTAAGGGGCGAAAATGATTCGGCGCCTCATGTTTCATGTAACCGAAGGGAGCGTGGAATATGGGGAAAAACTCGCGAAAAGAATACCTTGCCAAGATCAGAATCCACTACCGCAAAGCCGGCCGCAGGGAAAAAGGCGCCATCCTCTCCGAATTCTGCGCCGTTTGCGGCTGCGACCGCAAATACGCCATCCGGATCCTCAACGCCAAAAAGAGGGTGCCAGCCCGCAAGCCAGGCCCAAAGCCAGTTTACGACCAGGTCGTCATAATCCACTTAAAGGCCCTATGGCTGGCCATGGACCAGATGCGCTCGCTCAAGCTGAGGGCGGCCATCGCACTCTGGATGCCATATTACGAGGCCGAATGTGGCGGCCTCCCCTCGGATATAAAGGCCAAGCTTCTTGCGCTAAGCCACGTCATGA
>JAOUMU010000066.1 GCA_029881335.1 Nitrospinota bacterium
ATGGATTTGATTCGGAAATCCGCCAGGAATTTCTCCAAAGAAGCTTTCCGGCCCCCGTCGGTCAGAAAATAAACCATCTCCTTGCTCCTGGCCAACTCATCAAGCAGAGCAGGAATCTTCTCCTCATCTATAAAACCGGGGATCTGATCACTTGCCAGGTAAAACCTCGCCTGAGGATTTTCTACGCCGTAATAGAACAGACGTTTCCCCTCTTCCATGAACTGCGATATTTGGGAGAAAAAAACCTTATGAGAGAAGGAGCGGTTCATCTTAGGCGCCAGAACATGGTTTGTGTATACAAGGAATGAA
Source organism: Nitrospinota bacterium (assembly GCA_029881335.1). Classification (GTDB taxonomy): domain Bacteria; phylum Nitrospinota_A; class UBA7883; order UBA7883; family UBA7883; genus JAOUMU01. The sequence goes on from JAOUMU010000066.1 coordinate 310, forward strand.
AAGCTGGCCACCACAGTGGCGGTCCACATCCACCAGGTCTCCCCCGATTTGGCGAACATTTCCATAGCCTTGAACGATACATAAATGGCCGACAGAAACGCAAAAGCGGCCATAACTGACGGCACTGGCAATAACGCGGCGAAGGAAATCAGTGCATCTGGGATACCGCCACCAAAGCTTGCGTAATTATTCCCCGATACATTTGGCGAATAGAGCGACGCCAGTAAAGTGAAAAACAGGAACACAAACAGAGGAAATATGATTATCAAATGGCTTATGAATGGCGCCTCCCATATATCCTCTTCCGCATCCTTGCCAGCAAGCGGCTGGCGTAGTTGGATATAGCCACCGACCATCAGCGCCATTACCGCATGAAGCGCCAGCATGTGCACTTGGCCGAAAACCGACAACGCGGCCGCAGCTGTCGCGCCACCAGTCAGGTATGCGGGCAACATTCGGCCCGGCTGGTCATTTTCCTCCCACAGACAACGCAGCGCGGCGGGGGCGATGAATATCCACGGGATGAACAATAAACCCTGCGCCACAAATTCACCCAGCCCGTCAACCACCCCGGCGGAAGACTCCACCAGACCCACCCCATCTGTAACGATAGAGAAGATGATCCATGGAGCCGCCATAACCGTCAGCAATGCCGCACCGAATAAATTGAAAATCCTCCTGCTTCCATCCTTCCCGAACGCTCCACTCCGTGCCGCGGTCCACGCACCGGCAAGGGATATGACCACGGGAGCAGGGCCTCCAGCGTAAAACGCCAATCCGAGGCTGATCCAGTAAGGGACTGCTCTCATGGGCCGGCCCTGCTCGCCGGACAAGTCCGGGGCCCCGGACGAGTTCGAGTCGTCAGTCATGCGGGCAAGAGACAAAAGGGATATGGAGAGAAAAAAGCAGATCGCCATGTCCGGCGCACAGCTTCTGGCGGAAAAAGAAAAAAGAGCAGAGGTGCTCAACACTCCGAAGGCGAAGAGCCCCGCCATGGGGCCGAAGAGGATCGCCCCGGTTCTGTACACAATGTACAACGCGCCTAAAGCGAAGAATGTGGAAGGGATCCGCGCAAGCAACTCATCCGATTCGCCAGCAAGACTGTAAACCAAGGCGATGGCCGCTGGCCCCAACGGGTATACACCATCGGAAAAATCGGCCCCAAATACCTCCGCCTCTCCATGTCCATAGGCAAGCATCCTGCCCGCCAGCGCATGGCGCACCTCATCGCCATCGTCCGACCAGAAGCTCCGCTCGCCCAGGGTGTTAAATATCAGGGCGCCAGCCATCACCAGAAAGGCCGCCATGATTATGGTCTTTGAACTACTCATCGGTCCATTTTACAGCTCTTCTCCGGGGGGATGTTGGGAGAAGTATATGCTGGCATCAGGATCGGGCAGAAGCCACCCCGGAGAGCATTACACCATATGGCAGGATCGCCTTTCACTTCAGGCCAATCCAGTAGGTCGCCCCCGCCTCTGGCTATGATCGCGTCGAGGATATACTGTGGGCATTCGGTGCGGATATGGGAAGCGATTTGATAGTACGCATCCTGCCATTCCCGTCTGAATTCTCTCTGCAACTATCCTCGTTTGGCGGATTTCATCAAGCCCATGGTTACAAAACTGTTGATGATTGGGCGCCAGTTGGAAAGTTTGCATATAATAGGGGTGTCCCAGGCGCAGATGGCCTGGAGCTGTCTAACGATGGAGACCATGATCAAAAACTTCAGAAAATGGATTGGCGATGACAAAATCGCCACGGTAATCGTCTTTACCATCTCTGTGGCGGCGTTGATCCTGATCGTCCCCTCCCCTCGGTGGGCCCCCCTTGGGTGGGCCGCCCTGGCTATGGTGTTGGCGCTCGGCGTCCCCTGGCTTCGTAAAAAGAAGGAGGAGGACCTGCTGGCCGTGACCGCCGCGGAGTATGACAATATTCTCACCTCGGAACAGGCGGCAGGCGCGCGCCGATACGCGGCCAAGTGGCGGCGTGTATTCTTTTCCCCCTCCCCGGCGAAGAGGGAGGAGTGCGAAAAAGCCGCCACACGCATATACCAGATGTGTGGGCTCACCGTGCCCTCATTCGTGTGGCTCGATTCCCCATTTCAGGCGGCGGTGGCGTTGAGTATTCTTTGCGTCAACGGCGATGAAGAGGGAATCCAGGTGGTGGCCCCCATGTTTCCGGCGATGCTCAACAACCAGGTATACGTCCCCGGCTCCGGCGCGGAGCTGACGTTACATCGCGCCGCCATGGCGGAAGTGTCTCACGAAATCAACCGCATGATCCTCATCCGCGCTCTGGTGACAAGCAAGCTTCAGCGGGAAATGCGCTCCTCCCCGGCAGGAATGTGGAACGCATGGAGTGATGTGTATGCAAAGCTGATGACCCAGGCGCCGGAGCTTTTTCTCGATCCCTTCGCCATGGAACAGGAGCATGGGGAGGGCGTCATCCCGCAGGCGTGGATGAGGCTCTATGAGAAGAGAGTAATGAAACACGTCCCTTCGTTTTTTGATGGGATCGGCTCCATGGTGGGGCGTCATGGCGCGCCGGAACTGCTGGAATATGAAATCGCCTACAAGTGGCGGAAAAGCGAACTGGGGATTAAATACGATCAGCCCCTCGGTATGGATGAGATCGCCGACGCGCACTGTACGCTGGCAAAAAACCTGGGATGGTGGATCCCTCTTGGCAATGTGGTGATCTTTACCGAAAGCCCCGTGGCCATACGGCTGGACATGCATGGGCGTCTCTCCGCCGAGGGTGGGCCCGCCGTGGAGTATCGGGATGGGTGGGCTGTCCACGCGGTGGAGGGGACCCTGCTCCCCGCGGAGTGGGGCGCGGAGGCGCCGGAGCGGTGGAAGCTGGACTGGCTCCTGCAGAGCGGCAACCAGGCGGAGCGGCGCCTGTTAATGGCGAAGATGGATTATGAACGGCTACTGCGAGAGGAGAAAAACGCGAGGCTGATCCACCAAGAGGCGGATATGCGGCTGTATATGATCGGGCGGTGGAATGAGGATGCTGAGTATGAATATTATAGTAGTAACGAGCCGATAATGCTTCTTAAAGTGGGCGATCCCTCCACCGGCGCCGGCTATGTCTTGCGGGTGCCGCCGGATATGAACACTTGCGAGCAGGCGCGGCGATGGACCTTGCATGACGAGACGGGAAGCGTGAAGTTTATAAAAGAGACATGATTCAACATTGGAACGAATGGCGATGAAGGCATACAGGCAGGGGGATGTGATTCTGTTTTGCGGGTCCGTCATACCGGTGGGCGCCTTGCGGCTGGATCATCTGACATTGGCGAAGGGGGAGGCCACCGGCCACAGCCACAGGATAACTGAAGGTTCTGCCCAGCTTTATGAACATGAGGGTGTTCTGTATCTGCAGGTGTTGTCGGACATTGCCACGCTGTCCCACGAGCAACACGAAAGGATCGGCTTGCCGATGGATAATTACATGATCCGCATACAGCGGGAGTATCAGCCAGAGGGATGGACGGAGGTGGTGGATTGAACTGGCGCGGTGGTGGTAGAATGAAATCAGCAAACCACTCGTGGTCAGATTGCTCAGAGAGGTGTGAGAGAGATGAAAGCGGACGCCGTATCTACAGCGGGGGGGGATCGCGAGCCCTCTGGAGGGCGTGAGTCGGCTGCTTCCAGATCACCCTCCCCCCGTAACGCCATGCGGATCGGGCTATCTCATGTAAGGGGGTTGTCGCGTCTGGCGATGGAGAGGATCGTGGCGGAGCGGAGCAGGAATATATTTCAATCATTGGAGGATTTTCTGGACCGGACCCGCCTCACCGCCCCGGAAGCGGAAGCTTTGGCCGACTCGGGGGCATTGGACAGCTTTGGGCACACCCGCCCGGAGACTATGTGGCGCATTCGCCTCCACCGAGCTGGAGCGCCTGGCGGTCTGTCATTGTCAATTCCAGGTCAGGCTCGCAAGCCGGTTCGCCTTCCAGCGGTGGACCGCCTTCCAGCGTTGCCCGACATTTCGCCGACCGAGAAGCTGAAGTTGCAATACGCCGCGATGGATCTTTGCGCCGCCTCCCACCCGTTGGCGATGTATGGCCGTATCGACAGAAGGGGAATCACTCCCGCCGTGGATCTGTATCGTGTGGAAGCGGGCTCCAGGATCACGACGCTAGGGTGGCTGGTCACTGCAAAGCGGCACAGGACAAAGGGAGGGGAGTTTATGAAATTTCTCACCCTGGAGGATGAGACGGGGATATACGAGGCGGTTTTGTTCCCCGCCGCATACAGACGGTGTGGTGATACGCTGCGGGGCGCGCGGGCGTTTCTGATCCATGGCCGGGTGGAGGATGATGGCGGCTACCGCACCGTGACGGTGGACAAGGTGGCGCGGGTTTGAGTTTGAAATTGTTGGTCGCTCTGCGTTGTCAAATCTGAAAAAAGCCTTGGCGGTACTTGTCACCGGCGCGCTGGCGGCCTATACGGTCGGCATATTCCTTGTCCACGAAAGCTTTACCCTGCGAATGGCTGCGGTGAACGGCGTCGTGGCCGAAATAGAAAATGAGATAGCCGGGTATAAGGAGCAACAGAAGCGCAAAGTTGACGCGATGGTGGAAAAGCGGGCGAAGAAGCTGGAGGAGTGCCTGGTATTCCAGCCGCTGGATGCGCCTGGGGAAAAACCGACATGGGGGGAGAGATGGTTTAACCGCGGGGCAAGGGAAACGCCAGCAGAAACAACTGAAGGCGCGTCGGCCGAGTCGACTAGAGGAGAGAGGCAATGACAGGCCAGCATGCTCCCATCCGGCCATCGGGGCGGACCTTCTTCCATATCCTATGGGGGCTTCTGGTTCTGGCCATGACTTTCTACTCCATCTGCGCCACCGTCAATACTGTGCGTGTATACAGGGCGATTCCTGAATTGGACCAGAAGCTGGCCGAGGCGATGAACGTCCGGGAGAAATACGCCAAGGTGAGGTATTACGTTTCATTGTTCATGATGGTGGAGAGGTTGTCCGATAACTGCCAGGAGCTGGCCGAGGTGAACCTGAGCTATGCTGAATATGAGGAGGTGCTGTTGTATCGCCAGTTCCAGCGGCTGAACCGGGAGACCAAACGCGAGGAGAGGGAAACTCTGATAAAACGGATTTCCGCCATGGCTAAAGGCCGGGACATCAGGGAGGAGATAAAGGCGAGTCGCGGGGTGGACTGACACCGCCAGTTCACGCCGCATTCGGGCTCCTCTCACAAAAAACCCTTCTTTTACATCCACCCCCATGTGATGTAAAATCCCGATCAACATCAAGTCACCAAGGAAAAATAGCGGAATGATAAACAAGGGAATAATCCTGGCTGGCGGGTCCGGTACCAGGCTGTATCCGTTGACTCACGTGGTCAGCAAGCAACTGATGCCGGTTTACGACAAGCCGATGATCTACTACCCCATCTGCATCCTGATGATGGCGGGGATCACCGAAATACTGGTGATCACCACTCCAGAGGATGGGCCTTTGTTCCAGAAGCTGCTGGGTGACGGCAGCCAATGGGGGATCCAGGTTTCCTACGCTGTTCAGCCGGACCCGGGGGGGCTGGCCCAGGCGTTTATAATCGGCCGCGACTTTATACAGGGAGAAGGCTGCTCTCTGATTCTGGGGGACAACATCTTCCACGGTCACGGCTTGGAAGAGATGGTGAGGCGGGCCAGGGGCCGCGAAGAGGGCGCCACTGTTTTTGCATACTGGGTGAATGAGCCGAAAAACTATGGCGTGGTGGATTTCGATTCGTCGGGTCTGGCCATGGGCCTGGAGGAAAAACCGGAAAAGCCGAAATCCAACTATGCCGTGACCGGGCTATATTTTTATGACAAGGATGTGTCGGACCTGGCTGCGTCGCTTCAGCCCTCGGTCCGGGGGGAGCTGGAGATCACGGACCTGAACCGGCTTTACCTGGAGAAAAAAGCGCTGAACGTGGAGATAATGGGCCGAGGGTTCGCCTGGCTGGACACCGGCTCCCACGATTCCCTTTTGGCGGCGGCGAACTTTATAGAGACCATGGAAAAACGCCAGGGTCTGAAGGTCTGCTGCCCGGAGGAGGTGGCCTATCTTTCTGGCATGATAGACGCGAAGCAACTGCGGCGTCTGGCGGAGCAGGTGGCTAAAAACAATTATGGAAAATATCTGATGGGTCTGATGGAAAGGAGTCCCATGTCCAGATAAAAAAAAGGGCCAGCCGGCAGCCGATCAAAGCCGCCAGCCAGGCCCCTCTCAACACATTTACTATCGCTGTTACAGCCCCATCTGGAACCGCACGCCACCCACCATCACACTGCGTTTGTCGTCCCTCTGCAGGTTGTTGATATACTGGAAATCAACGGTCAACTGGGTGTTATCACTAGTGCCAAAACGTATGTAAGCCTCGATAATGTCCTCCCCCTCGTCAAACTCGCTGACAAGGTTCGGATTGAATTCCACAAAGGCATAACCCAGTCCAAAGCCATTCCCTTCGTTGTCCATGAATCCATTAAGAGACAGACCGAAAGATGTGGCCACCAGGACTTCGTTCTCATTAAGGGAGTCGTCCTGCTGAGCCATGCGGAAAAACAAACCGATCAGGTCGGTCAGTTGCTGGTCCACACTTATGAAAAACCCGGTGTTGGAAGCTTCGGTTCCATCAACAATTTTCGTGAAACCCTGGCTATGGATTATATAGCCGAACCGGTAGTTGCCCTGCCTCTCATTGATGGATGGGTGGAGGCCCAGCTGCACGGCTACCTCGCTTTGGTCCAGGATATCGTTGCCCTCCGGATTGCTGTATGTAAGTACCAGGGAGAGAAAGGATGCGGGACGGGCCTCCAGGTATACGGTGGGGGCGTAGTAGTAGGTGCTTTCGTGGAAAACGACACCTGTGCTCCGGACGAAAACTCCATTGAGGAACTGGGCGGTCTCGTCCCCGGCGAATTCGTTGGAGTCGGTAAGAGAATGGGCGTCCATCAGGCCCACAGCGAAGGAGAACTTCTTGTCAGCCATGGTGCGCTGGTAATACGCCTGGCTGACGTTCAATTTGACTTGCCCATCCACCTGGGTGTCATATGGGTCGTAATTGATAGCGGTGCGGCTGGGGACGTTGTCGGACATACTGTGGCCGCCGCCAGCTTCCAGATGAAACACCAGCTCTTCATTCTCGGACAGCTTGCCGGTCAACATGATGTCCGCCGTGAATGCGTAATCGGCCTGATCCTTTGTTGCTGTAGAGACTTCACCTTCGGGTACTGCGGCGCTGGAATCCCCATATTCGTTACCTATCGAATTCTGGACAACAACCGTCAGGCCCGATTCGAGGGTGATATTGTCGTACCACGCGGATTCAGCGAGCGCCGACATTGGAAAAAATAAAATTGTGATAAACGCCAGAATCGGCTTTCGGTAGGACATAATTCGGCTTGCTCCTCGATTTGTTCTGGGGTGTATTTTACAGTATTCCAATACAAAAATGTCCGGGAAAAAGAGTCTTTTTGTGAAATAATATGGAAAAATATCGGGTGATCAGCGGGTTCGCATTCCTCGCAGAATCTTTAGGTTCTCCCTGGCGACTTCATTTCCCCGCTCCGCGGCTTTGGCAAGCCACTTCTCCGCCTCGGCCAGATCCTTGTCCACTCCCTTTCCTTCCGCATACAAAAGCCCAAGGCTGCTTTGCGCTTCCGGATCCCCCTGTTCGGCCGCCTTGCCAAACCACTTCGCCGCCATACCCAAATCCTTGGCCACTCCCAGCCCCTCCATGTATAGCACTCCCAGGTTGAACTGGGCGCCAGACTCCCCCCGGTCCGCCGCCTTGCCAAACCACTTCGCCGCCTGGGCAAAGTCCTTTTCCATTCCCACCCCCTGGGCGTAATAGAGCCCCAGATAGAATTGGGCCTGACCATGTCCCTGTTCCGCCGCTTTTTGCAGCCAAAACGAGGCCTTGGCCGGCTCCTGCGGCGCCCCGTGACCTGTAACGTACATCATGGCCAGGTCGTATTGGGCTTCCGCCAATCCCTGCCCTGCCGACTTTTCCAGCCAGCCTTTGGCTGCTTCCAGGTCCTGCCGCGTCCCCTCCCCCTTGGCGTACATGAGGGCCAGGCTCAGCTGGGCCACGGCAGAGCCGTTTTGGGCCAGGGGGGTGAATAAAGTGAAAGCGGAATTGAAATCCCTGTTTCGGTAAGCCTCCATGGCCGCTTCTATGTCTGTGGGCCCGGAGGATTGTCGCATGGCGAGCGCGATGAATAAAATCATTAGCGTTGCGGTTGCCTTAGGCATTCATATCCCCCTACCGGTGATGATAAGCGATTATACACCGTCCGAGGGAAGATGGCGAATACGCCTTGGTCGCGTCAGAAAAGGAGGCGCTCCCATCCTTTGTTGATAGGCGCTGGGGAATCCTATAGAATGGCCGCTATGTTGGGGTGTTACGCCCCGGCCTTGCCATGCGACTATATCGGGATGAATTCGTGGAACGATGGAGAGATAAAAGGGTTCTGATCACCGGCGTGTGCGGCACGGTGGGCGCTGAGCTTTTGCGGCAGGTCCGCCTGTTGGATGTGGCGGAGATTATCGGGCTGGACAACAACGAAAGCGAGCTGTTTTTTCAGGAAGAGGGGAACCGCGAGGATAAAAGAGTCCGCCTCTATCTGGGCGATGTGCGCGACCGGGATAAACTTATCCGCAAGACAGAAGGTATGGACGTGATCCTGCACGCCGCCGCGTTAAAGCATGTGCTCCTGTGCGAAAAGTCCCCCCGGGACGCGGTGCAGACTAACATCCTGGGGATGCAGAATGTGATAGACGCCGCCCTGGCGAGCAAGGTGAAGTATGTTCTTTTCACATCGTCGGACAAGGCGGTAAATCCGACCAATGTAATGGGCACTTCCAAATTAATGGGTGAGCGCCTGATGACAGCGGCCAACGCCACCAAAAGGGCAGGAGGCCCGGTGTTTGCTTCCACCAGGTTCGGGAATATCCTGGGTTCCCGCGGCTCCGTAATCCCTCTTTTCAAGAAGCAAATCGAAAAAGGGGGGCCGGTGACCCTCACCGACGATCGTATGACCCGGTTTATCATGACCGTGGCCCAGGCGGCCCGGCTGGTGATCGACTCTGTGTTCATGGCAAGGGGGGGTGAGGTGTTTGTCACCAAAATGCCGGTGGTGCGGATAAAGGACCTGGCGGTGGTGATGGTGGAAGAGCTGGCCCCCAGGTGTGGCCTCAATCCGAAGGAAGTGGATATCTGGCTGATGGGCGCCAAACCAGGAGAGAAGTTGTATGAGGAACTGTTGAGCGAGGAGGAGACCCGCCGCGCCGTGGAGCTGGATAATTACTTCTCCGTCACACCCGCTTTCACCAGCGTGTACCAGGAGATTTCATACGACTACCCGGGAGTTAAAAAGGAAGGGAATGTGGCCCGGGCGTATAACTCGTTGACGGAAAAGCCGATGAAAATCGGGGAGCTGAAAAAGTACCTGCTGGAAAACGAACTGATATAAGGAATAACAGGTGAGAGTATTAATACTGGGCGGAGATGGATATCTGGGCTGGCCCACGGCGATGGCTTTTGCCGCCAAAGGGTACGATGTGATGGTTCTCGATAGCTACCTTCGGCGGACCATCGCCATGGAGACCAATTCCGAGGCCCTGACACCGAACCCGAACCTGGCCGCCAGGGCAAGTATCTTTGAGCGGTTGACAGGCAAAAAGATGGAAGTGGTCATAGGAGACTGCGCCGATTACCGGACCATGGCCAGGGTATTTTCGCAATTCAAACCGGAGGCGGTGATCCATTACGCCGAGCAGCCGAGTGCGCCATACTCCATGATCAGCTTCGACACCGCCCGCGTGACACTCAATAACAACCTCAACGCCACTTTCAACACAATCTTCGCCGTGATGGAGCACGCCCCAGACTGCCATATTATCAAGCTTGGTACCATGGGGGAGTATGGCACGCCCAACATTGATATAGAGGAAGGGTGGCTGGAGATCGAGCATAAAGGGCGCAAGGACAAGTTCCTCTACCCCCGGCAGGCGGGAAGCCTGTATCACACCACCAAGATACTGGACACGGATCTGCTCTGGTACTATGTCCGCGCGTACGGAATCCGCGTGACAGACCTGATGCAGGGCCCGGTGTACGGGCTCTCCACCACCGAGGCGGATATGGACGAGAGACTGATACCCAACTTCCATTACGATGACATCTTCGGCACGGTGATGAACCGGTTCCTGATCCAGGCAGTGGCGGGGATACCTCTTACCGTGTATGGCAAGGGGGGCCAGACCAGGGGTTACCTGAACATTACGGATACGTTGAAATGCGTTGAACTGGCCATGAACAATCCGGCCACAAGCGGCCAGCTGCGTATCCTGAATCAATTCACCGAAGTCTTCTCCGTGAACGAACTCGCGGTCAAGGTGAAACGCGTGGGGGACCATCTGGGGCTTAATGTCCAGATCAAATCGATCGACAATCCTCGCAAGGAGAGGGAGGAACACCGATATGTGGCCCACTCCACCGGATTGATGGAGCTAGGCTTGAAGCCACACCTTATGACCGACGAAGTGGTGGCTGGTATGCTCAATAAAATAATGAAATACCAGGATCGAATTGATCCGGCCAAGGTGATGCCCAGGGTGCTCTGGCCCTAGCCGACGCCGAGGGGCGCATCGCCCACGGTCATCCTGGAGGAAGGTAGCGGTGACAGCTGGGCGTCAGCCGCTGGTTGCTACGCCACGCCCTTACCGCACATCTGGCAGAGGCATTCACCCTGTTCCAGCTCCGGTGGAAGGTTGGCCTGGGTGTCTAAAACCTGCCGGTGGAACTTTTCCAGATCAGCATCGTCGTGGATCGACTCCTCCACCGCGATATCCAGCTCGAAGTTCACGGCGATCTCCCGCTCCCCCAAAATAAACTCGGTCTCTGTTCCAATGGGGTAGTACAAAGCAGGGCCTCTATCCGCGAAACCGAAAAAAACGCCGTATCCGGCGGACTCAGCCTCACTGACCGCGGGCGCCAGGTGGCGCGGTTTCAGAATATCGTCATTGATCCGGTCGAAGTTTTGGCGATACCATAATTCCACCCAGTGGCTCGAAAGCATGGAAGAGACTTCACCCTGCCCGGCGCATCCGGAAAAAGTGACCTGAATATACCATTTGGAAAACTCCTCCCGTACAGAAGGATCCGGCCGCTCACCACGCAGATAGACATCGGCGCGGATAGGTTCCAGGTAATCCCGAATGAAGGCGGCGGTGGCTGGTGTGGGGGATGGGATTCTCTCCTTCACCCAGCCGTAAAAATCAGAGAGTATGGCGTTACCCAGTTCATCGGCGGGCAGGTCCACAAATAGGGCAAGGCCGCTCTCTCTGGGGCCAAACAGCCAGCTCAGCAATGGTGGCTTTATGCTTGTCTCCCTCTCCAGAAAAGGGTGTACCAGAAGTTCATAATCCGGTGTCACGTCGATCAGATAAGCGGCTCCACCCATAGTTCCTCCTTTTCATATATTATATGGCAGACTAGGGGTGATGGGGAGATAGGAAGGATGGCCCCCTGCCTGTGAAGCGCTGGTGGAACCGGTTTTCTATTTTCCCCTCGTAGCTCCCCGTTTTGGAATATACTCTTCTCCCATGAGCAAGACGTACCGCCTGGGGATCATAGGTCACCCGTTGGGGCACACACTCTCCCCTGTCATGCACCAGGCCGCCGCCAGAGAGCTTGGGCTGTCTCTGACCTACGACCCGTTTGACGTGGCGCCGGAAAACCTGCCCAAGTATATGGAAGATCTGCGCCATGGCGAGCTGGACGGGCTGAACGTCACAGTGCCGCACAAGATGGCGGTGATGGAACATATGGACGAGGTATCGGAGGAGGCGCAACGGATAGGCGCCGTGAACACCATCGTAATATCTGCTGGCAGGTTGGCCGGGCACAACACGGACGCATATGGTTTCATAACCTCTGTCACGCAAAATGGAGGGATCGACCCTGCGAATAAGAAGAGCCTGGTTATGGGCGCAGGGGGGGCTTCCAGAGCGGTGGTGTGGGCTATGCTGAAGGCGGGCGCTTATGTGACCATCGCAAACAGGACCCAGGAGAAAGCCGCCAAAATAGCCAACGACTTTGGTGGCGTGGGAGCGCCGGTGGAGGTGGTGGAGTTCGGCGCCGGCGAGCTGGCTCATATCGCCGGGAACGCGGATATCATAGTAAACGCCAGCAGTGTGGGAATGAAAGGCGCCGGGCCTGGATCCCTGCCCGATCTGCAAGGATATCTGCGCAAAGGGCAGCTGGTGGTGGATATTGTATACCGCCCGCTGAACACGCCTCTGCTGGAAATGGCCAGACTTGCCGGGGCGGCTACTCTGGACGGATTGTGGATGCTCATACATCAGGGCGCCGGATCGTTTGAGATGTGGACCGGGCGCCAGTTCCCCACAGCCACTGCCCGCGCCATCCTGGAAAAAACCCTCTGACGCATCGACAGGCTAATCCGGTTTAGGATTTCGTGGGTGAACTTTTCCGAAGAAAAGCTTACCCCAACTTCTCCAAAGACTTTTAGCTGTTAACAAGGTTCTCAGGCCCGGCTTGGGGGCTGGTTGATAACGGGAGTTTTTGGAAAGAGTATGAGAAAGCTTTTTTCAAAAAAGGTTTTCTCATAAAAACCAAACCGGGACAGTCGGTTAATGCAACCAGCAGGCCGCCTGTTGATTAACGGTGATGGATTTGAGTTCAGGTTCCTGTTGTTTGCAGATATCCATGACTTTTGGGCAGCGCGGGTGATAGTAGCATCCCTTCGGAAGAGCGTGCAGGCTGGGCACCTGGCCCTTGATCTCGGACAGTTTCATCTTCGACCCGGCGTTTTTAGGTGAAGGGAGTGAATTGAGCAGTCCTTCGGTGTATGGGTGGGCCGGGTTGGCAAAGAGAGTTTTCACATCCGCGGATTCCACCACTTTTCCCGCGTACATCACCACCACTTTCTGGCAGGTTTGGGCCACCACACCCAGGTTATGGGTGATCAGCAGCACCGAAGCGCCATAGCTTTCTTTCATCTGGATCATCAGGTCCAGGATCTGCGCCTGGATGGTGACATCGAGTGCGGTGGTGGGTTCATCGGCGATCAGGAGTTCCGGGTCGCAGGAGAGCGCCATGGCGATCATCGCCCTTTGTCGCATGCCGCCGGAGAGTTGGTGGGGATAGTCGTCGATTCTTTTTCCCGGCGAGGGGATGCCCACCTTCACGAGAGTATCCACGGCGCGGGCCCTGGCTTCCTTGCGCCCCACATCCATGTGCAAAGTTATGGCCTCTTCTATCTGATTGCCGATGGTGAACACCGGGTTGAGCGCTGTCATCGGCTCCTGAAAAATCATGGCGATCCGGTTTCCCCGGATGCGGCGCATATCCTGCTCCGTCATGGGGACCAGATCCTCCCCTTCGAAGAGCATCCTTCCTCCTGCTATACGGCCAGGTTTTTGGATAAGCTTCAGTATGGCCAGGGAGGTGACGGTTTTTCCACAGCCAGACTCCCCCACCAGCCCCACCATGCTGCCATGGCCCACGGAGTATGACACTCCATCCACCGCCGGGGCCAGCCCTTCGCTGGTGTGGAAATGGACTTTCAGGTTGTCTAGCTCAAGAAGCTCTGGCATGAAAGATGGCTATCCGAGTTTGAAATGAAGTCACTCCCCCCTACCGGCGACAAGCCGACGAATCGAATCCGTTCGGAACGCCGTGGGCTTTGTTGTCAATTAGCGCCCGCGCCTCTCAGGATCTGGGCCACTTCATGCCGTCGTGCGGCTGTGGCGTAACCAAGGGCCGTCATACCGGCGTCGCTTTTAGCGGTGACATCCGCCCCGGCCTTCAGCAGGATTTGCACCACCTCCGCCTGGCCGTTGTCCGCCGCCAGCATCAGCGCAGTGTACCCAGGATTGCTTTTGGCGTTCACATTGGCTTTGTTGGCGATCAACGCCTTTACCACATCCACCATACCCAGCTCCGCAGCCCGGATAATCACGGTTGTGCCTGCCCTGTTAGCCGTTTCCACGTCAGCTCCCTTGTTTATCATGCTGATGGCCTCGGACAACTGATTATCCTCAATAGCGTCCATAAGGCTACTCGCCAGAGAGGATTGGGCCATCATGGCCAGGACCAAAAAGCCAAGAGAAACAATTCTTTTCACTTCTTCTCCTCCCTAATAAAGCGCCACGGCTCCAGGCAGCCACGACTATCCAGTGTTAATATAGCCACCGTCCGCCTGATTAGTCAACAGTCGCGAAGAGGTATTATCGTATTCCGCCTAATGCGGAAAGTATGTTCACCACCCTCATATTCTCGAAACCCTCCGCCATGGAGAGAGCGGTTTTACCCTCTTTGTTACGCAGGTTCACCTTGGCCCCGGCTTTGAGCAGGGAGTTTACAATTACTTCATCACGACCCAGGGAGGCGAACATGAGGGCCGTGGTACCCATTCGGTCCTGCAAATTCACATGCGCGTGGTGGCGGATCAACAGGTGAACCACTTCCTCCCGCTCGGCGGCGCAAGCCTTCATCAGGGGGGTCTGCCCATTTTGGTCTATGTCATTGAGGGAGGCTCCATGTTTCAACAGAAGCTTGACCAGCCGAACATTTCCTCGAAAGGCGGCTATGGAAAGGGGCGTTTCGCCTTTTGGGCTTCGCCCATCCACTTTGGCTCCCGCCTTTATCAATGCTTCTGCCTGGTCCAGTTGGTCTTTATATACCGCTCTTTGAAGGTCTCTACTGTTCTTGTCCAGCTTATCCCATTGCAGATTCTTGCGGGCCTCGATTATTTTTATCTGAGCAGGGGTGAGCGTATACTCTTCGGAAGCCTTCTTTTTCGTGGCGGCTGGCTCTCCTTTGCTGGAGGGGGATGTCTCCAGGCGGGAGCCGACCGGGTTTTCATATGAGGCGGGGTCCTTCGGGCTATCGCCCTGCTTTCCCGCTGTTTCACATCCGCCGATGACGGTTGCGGTTGTGATAATGCCCACAAGGAGAGGCAATATTGATTTTGCTGACATGACTCTGTATCCAGGATATAAGTTCAATTAAAGAGCTGTTGTACCCACGCTTACCCGTCCACCTGAGCTTACTTTATATCATATAAAGCCAACATTCAATATTGGTAATACAATCAGGAAGCACAAAGGGGAAAAATCAGGGGAAAATGAGGTGGCCGGGATGACGTAGATTATTCGTCGCCAACGATATCCGG
>JAOUMU010000167.1 GCA_029881335.1 Nitrospinota bacterium
CCAGCACCACGTTCCCCTTCCCACGCTTGATCGTGTGCCGCAGGTATCCACGGGCTTTTATCAGGTCTCCCATGGCTTCGGTGACAGCGTTCTTCACCGCCGTCAGTTCGGCTTCCGGCAGTTGTCCGCGCATTTTGGCGGTCCTGGCCGCCTGGCTTATCGCCTTGGCCAGGTGGGCGGTCTTCGTGTCCTGATATATAGCCTCCGGCAACTTCTCCACCGGAGCCACCTCGCCCATTTCCCAGCCCAGTTTCGCCAGCGCTTTGCGGCGCATGATCATCTCTGTCTTCCCGCCGTGCCACCTCCACCGCTGGCCATCCTTGTCCTTGCCCCGCAGATAGTAATCCCCCTCCCGAAGGCGAGGCACGTAGGAGCCTCTTTCCTCCCCCAAGGCCCGGATCGCGTCCGCCAGGGATATCTCCATCTCCTCCCCTGCGTCGTTGCGCCCACGCCCGGTCAGGACCTCGGCGGGGATTCCGGCGTTCTCCGCCTGGGTCTTCAGGTCGGTCAGTTCCTGGATCAGCATATCCAGGTCCTTGTCATACCCCTGGCGCATCTTCTTCCACATCGATATCACCTCATCCCCCAGGCCCACTTCCCGCGCCAGCCGCTCCGTGGTTTTCATCCTGTCGGCGGCGGATTTGTTCCCCCACTTCGTCCGGTCCGCCCAGTTCAATAACCCGGCCAGGGTGTCATAATCATCCGGTGATTCCGATTTCAGCCCGGCCACCGCCTGATGGACCTGCTCCCCGTCGATGGAGTTGTTGGTGTTGAATATCTCCGCCGCCCGGTCGGTCCGCTCCGCCGCGACTCGGGTCGCCTCCCTCATCGGCCTTTCTTTCATATACTCCGGCGAGGCGGCTATCTTGCGCAACCAGGAGCTGACCTCGATCTCGTTATAGGTGATTTGGTTGGCGCCTCTTTCTTCAGGCGGGCGGCTTCGGCTTTCGCCTGAGCCTGGGTGTCCACCACCAGCCGGGCCTCCTCGCCGTTCACATCGATGAAATTCACCTCCCACCGGCGGATAGGCTTAACGCTCTCCAGGATTCCTCCGGCGATCTCCATCGCGGACAGGCCCCAGCTTTCCTTGGTGGGATCGGTCACGAACAGATCTGTGGCCCCCTTGATCTTGTACCGGATGTCAGGTTTCTTCTTTACCTTCGGCGTGTCGGCCTGCTTTTCGTTGACTGCGCCCTTTTCCGGCGTTATATTATTACCAGAAGGTGATAAAGCAGACGCCGGATCCGCGAGGTCGGCCAGCACCTGGTAAGACACTTCCCCATGGGGAAGCTCCCCAGACCGGAGGTCGCGCCCTCCCTGCTGTATCGCCTTTTTTATTTTGTTCTCCATCTGGTTTTTTTTGAGAACATAGGCGCTCTTGACCATATAATTGCCGCCTTTCATCTCAATCTCAACAGCGACAGCTTTCTCTTTTCCATTTCGTCTGGACAAAAGTCTGGTGGTGGGGATCATGCCCGGAGCCTTATGAGTCGGGCGGTCCAGCACATATTCCACGAAAGGGATCACGTCTTCGACAGATTCAAATGCTTCAGGATGCTTTTCGTATAGCCTGTTAGGGTCAGCCAGAACAGGACCTTTCCCTATTCCCAATATCTTATAAAAATCGGAAGATACCTTGATTTGTATGTGATCCGCATTCCTCTTCTCCCCCGCTTTCATCTTCTGGCGGGTCTGGCGCAAAAGCTCCACGATCTCTTCCCGGGTGTACTCCAGCTCCACGCCCAAACGGCGCAAAAACTCCCGCACCGCCGCCACCGCCCGGTGGATCAGCTTCGATTCCGGATTCACTTCCGCCAGGTGCGCGATCAACTCCTCCACGGCCACCGCCCGGTCCGCCTTGTTCTTCAGGTTCAGCCCATACAGCCTGGCCACCGCCTCCAGTTCCGCCTTGTTGAACGCCCTGGCGTTGGCCACCAACGCCCCGAACCTGACTTCCCCCAGCAACGACCGGATTCCGTAATGCCCGATCACCTCGTGCACCAGCGTATCCATGACATGGTCCGCGTTTTCCAGGTTACTCATGGCCAGCCATATCCGCCCGCTTTCCAGGTCCACCGCCGCCGCAGCGTTGTCCGGAGCGTACACGCCCATATCCCTGGGCGTCTCCACCACCCGGATATCCAGTTTCCCGGCGCCCTTATATTCCCCCAGGAACCGGTCAACCGCCGCTTGCGCCACTTCAGAAGTAACGCCCCCTCCGTTGTCCAGGGAGTAAAGGACCGTGGCTCCTGTTTCTTCGTCGGTTTTATGCTTCAGTTCTTGAAAGAAGCCGTCGAACGCCTCGTTTATAGCGGACCTCTCCTTCCCGGTAGGGTAGGGGTTGCCTGCATATTCATCACCTTCATAACGCGCCTCCTCTACCCCATGGACCAAGTATTCAGACTTGCCGGAGACCGCCACCTTGTCGAAAACGTAGGATTCAAATGCACGGGCGAACATCTCCATTGGGAGGGCGAAGTACCCCCCAGGTTTGGGGGATAGGTTGTGGGCTTGTCGGGAGTAACGGCTCTCAGCTATTTTGGGAACGAGCCGACCAGACTTCAGCGCCTCTATATTGTCCTGCGCCCGAGCCTTTCTTCTCTCCAGTTGAGCCACCCATTCACGGGACTGTTTTATAAACTTGGCTCCTCCAACCATTTTTACCTTCCTGGATAGTTCTCGTTCAATCTTCCTGCTCCAGGTATCTATTTCCCTGTCCGTTTCCTCTATCGCTTTTTCCTCCTGGGCTATATGCTCTTCTGCTGTCATGCGAGCCGACAGAATGGCTTCGGCTATTTTGGAGAAAGCATTAGACAAGCCCGGTCTTATTCTCATGCTTCCGGATCGCCACTTTTTCCGTCCCCCGCTTAGATACTCTGGTTTCCCCGCTTTTGGCTGCGCTCCAAACTCGCCAAAGTAATTATCCAGGGCATGCCCCCACTCATGCGCCAGGGAACCCCCGCCACTCAGCTTTGTTAGATTGATCACAAGTTTCACCGGTTCGTAATGCGCCGCGGCCCTCCCGCGTCCCCTTGCTCCGAATGCCAGCCCCAGTTTGCCGTTCAGGGACATTGCGTCCGGTGGAATATTCAGCGTGTCCGCCAGGTCCATCAGGGAATCGTATGCCATGTTCAGCGATTTCTGCCGCTCCGCCTGGTCCACCCAATTGCCGTACTCAATTCCCCGGAAACCGAATGTCTTCAACAGATCATCCCCCTGGACATCCTTGCCGTTTCTGTAATCCTTCAGCCCAACCCGATCCAATTTGTCCAGGTGTGGGCGTTTCGGAATATCCTTTTTATCCCCGGTCTGGTCAACCTTGGCTTTTGTGGCGCCGAATGGCCAGTTCGTCGATTCAATCTCCTGCTGATACTTAGACATATACTTGTGAGAGGTCGCTATTTTTCTGACCTTGGAATCAGGAATCGCCCCAAACAGTCCCGGGCGGTAAATGTGTACCCCCTCCGCGCTCACTCTTGTTGTGTCGAGAAAGTAATCGAAATACCCTTCGCCTGATTTTGATTTAACCTTGTCCACAGTCAGGCCCTTGT
The DNA here is from genome assembly GCA_029881335.1 of Nitrospinota bacterium. Classification (GTDB taxonomy): domain Bacteria; phylum Nitrospinota_A; class UBA7883; order UBA7883; family UBA7883; genus JAOUMU01. The sequence continues at coordinate 3,552 of JAOUMU010000167.1, forward strand.
GGAAAAAATCACGCAATCTGGAGACAACGTGGATATACGCCTCGGTATTTTCCGGGAGGTGATCCACCGGCCGCGTGTTAATAGTGTCCCGGACCTGCTTCATGAATCGCAGAACTGTCCGGTCCCATCCGTCATTCGCCATGGCCTTGTAATCCGGCTTTGGCCATATAGCGTCCTTGGTCAGGTATTCATATTTCTCCTTCTCGGTCATCCTCTCCAGGTCGGATAAATGGAGCCCGCGCCCCTTCCATGTATCCTTCTTGGCCCCGCCGATCTTCTCCCCCACGTCATCATGGACAACGTTCGTTGCGGGAGCTGGAGTGGCAAGCGAAGGCTTACTGTTCGTTTCCGGCCTGGTCTCTGGTATGGGGCCTGGTTTCCCTTCCCGTTTGAGCTTCCCCTGCTCTGTCAGCTCTATCCGGACATTGTTCTCCTTCTGGCTGCCGGTGACCTGGTAATCACCTTTCACCAATCCCATCCCCCGGCGGGCGGCGTGGTGGGCCAGGGATATGGATTTATGAGTTTTGTCCAGCAGTTTCCAGTCCGGGGGAGTCTCCTTTATCGCTTTCTCGGTGGGGTA
>JAOUMU010000067.1 GCA_029881335.1 Nitrospinota bacterium
CAGCCGGAATGGCGCGATCAGTGGTCACTATCCGCTGAAAAATGGCTGCAGGACCGACAAAAATGGATCCCCATAGCGCTGGTGATCGCCGCCGTTCTGTTGCGGGCGCTCCTTTTCGTCGAGGCCAGCGATTCCCCTCTGATGGCCACTCATACCAACAAGCAGAGCGACATGTTCTTTTTTGATCACTGGGGTAAGGAGGTGGCGGCGGGTGATTGGCTGACCGACCAGGCGCTCCATCCCATGCACTTTTGGCATATTGACCTGGCTAAGCGGTATTTCGATATGCGGCCAGAGGTGGCGGTTGCCTGCCAGGAGGAGGCGAGAACCAAGGGAATCACAGCAGAAAAGATTTTATGGAATCGGTGGCTTGGAGGAAAAACTTTTCATCAGGAACCGCTCTACGCCTATCTGATCGGTATTACCTACCGGGTATTCGGGCCAGATCCTCGCGCGGTCTATATTTGGCAGATGGCCCTGGGGGTCCTGACCACATTGATGCTTTATTTCATCTCGTTGCGGCTCTTTGGCCCGTTGACGGCGCTGGTGGCGGGCGTGATTGCGCTGTTGTCCGCCACCCTGACCTGGCATGAGATTACTTTGCTTCGGACCACGTTGACCGTTTTCGTCAGTGTTGGCCTTGTCTGGCTGGCGCTGGTGGCGGAGGAGAAGAAAAGGCTGCAATGGTACGCCGCGTTTGGTTTTGCAGCTGGCGTGGCGCTTACTCTGCAAAATATTTATATTTTGCTCGTCGGCCTGATAGCGCTCTGGTTTCTTTGGCCGTTACGGCGGACACCCCGACAGGCGGGATACACCGCCGGCATCATAGTTGGCTTCATGATGATCGCTTTATCCCCGGTCATAGCGCGAAACTTGGCGGTCGGCGCCCCTCCCCTGGCGATGGTCAGTCAAGGATGGGTCTTCTTCATTCTAGCCAATGCGCCCGACATCAATCCTTCCATACCCATCAACCTTCTATCCCCTTATACATCGGAAATTCTGGTCGTCACCGAAGGAAAAGCCATTCCCTCTATCGTCGAAACCATAAAACTGCATGATTCGCTCTTTGGGTACTTTTTGCTTCTGGCGCACAAATTTCTGATCATATTTTCCCCTTATCCGGCCAGCGACAACGGCCTCGGGTTTTCTTACTTTGAAAGTCATTCCACTTCATTATCCATCGCCCGGTTTCACTTTGCCCTGCTGGCGCCGTTGACTATTCTCTGCTTATTCGCTGGCAGAGTTCGGCTCTTCACCATGGCGCCCCTGCTGGCGGTGATGATCATGATGATAATTCCGATGACCGCCTTCATCACCTTGAGCCGGTATCGCGCTCCGATGGAAGCTGCGATGATACCATTGGCGGCTTATGGGCTGGTTTGGCTGGCGACTCGCCGCCATGGGGCGATAATCTTGTCCACCAGTCTGGCGCTTTTTTTCCTGTTGGGGCCCACTCCTCCACCCGCCCGCTATAAAGACTACGGCTTTGCGGCATATAACTTTTTTACTCCGAAGATAAATGCGGCCACCGGGGCGGGAGATTGGAATCAGGCCGCTCTAATCTACGAGCATTGGTTTAGGTATGAAAATAATTTCGGGATATCATCGGGAGTGATCCAGCGGGATCAGATCAAAACCGCAGTCTGGTACGGCCGACAAAGCCTTGCCTATGCGGAGGTCCTGGAAAAAGCCGGAAATCCGGAGCGCTCAAAAGAAATGTCCAATCAGGGGCGCCAGATTCTCAACGCCCTGGGCGTTAAAGAATAATAGCAGGTCACAACCTGAGTCCCTGCCGCGGTGGCCCCAAACCTGGAGATTACATCCTTACAGCCGTTCGGCCAAAAGCTCGATCAGGTCCAGCGTCCTGATCTTATCCTCCAAGCCGGAGGTCTTCACTCCATCCTCCAGCATGGTGAGGCAGAAAGGGCAGTTGGAGACCACGGCCCTCGCCCCGGTGGCCCCAGCCATGGAAGCCCGCTCCGCGTTTATCCTGCGGCCCAGGCTCTCTTCGGCCAGGATGCGACCTCCCCCGCCACCGCAGCAAAAGCTGGACTCCCGGCTGCGCTCCATCTCCATCACGCGGGCTCCGGCGGCGGAGAGCAGAGCCCGAGGCTGGTCGAACACACCACTGTATCGCCCCATGTAGCAGGAGTCGTGATAGGTCACGGCGCCTGAGTCGGCGACGGCTTTGAATTTATCCAGACACTCCGCCAGGAAGGTGGTGTAATGTTCCACTTCCACCGCCGCGTCCAGCCCCAGGTCGCGGTACTCCTTCTCCAGGGTGTGGAAACAATGAGGACAGGTGGTTACTATCTTGCCGGCGCCGGAAGCGTGGATCGCCTCGATATTCTCCGCCACCATGCTCTGGTACAGGTATTCGTTCCCCATTTTGCGGGCGGGCTCTCCACAGCATTTTTCCCTCTTCCCCAGGATCCCGGCTTTGATTCCCAGTTTATCCAGTACGGAGACAAAGGCCCTGGCCACTTTCATGTTTCGCCGGTCATAGCTGGCGTAACAACCGGCAAAGTAGAGGACATCCATATCCCCTTGGGCTATCTCCAACCCATCAGCCCAATCACCACGGGCTGCGGGGGCATAGCCGAGGGGGTTGCCGTTCACCTCGATAGCGTCCATGGCGCGGGACACTTCGTCGCCGGGGAACCTCCCCTCCATCAGGGCCAGGTTGCGCCGGATGTCTATTATCTTTCGCACATGCTCCACTCCCGCCGGGCATACCTGCTGGCAGGCGCGGCAGGTGACGCAGGCCCATACCGCATCCTCCCCCACCACTTCGAAAAGCGGTGTTTTGACGCCCGAGGCCAGAGCGGCGCCGATATCGGTCACCAGCTTCATGGGGGAGAGTGGCTTTCCTGTGATTTGGGCGGGGCATGCGTCCTGGCAACGCTTGCACTTCACGCAGGCGCCGGTGTCGAACAGATCCTTCCACAAGAGATCCGTCGGCGCGGCGGCGCCAAACTGTTGGGCGTTTTCATCCTCCAGGTCCAGGGTGATCAGCTTTCCCACCGGGCCCATGTCCGCCAGGGCGTAGTTAGCCGGAATCAGGAAAATGTGCCTCAGCTTGGTGTATCCGATGGCTACGAAAAATCCCAGGCATATAAGAAAGTGCGACCACCATGCAAGCTTGTGCCAGGTCAACAGCCCGGTGGAGCCCATGCCGTGAAAGCCCTTGGCGAAGATAAGCCCCACTGGCGACCAATAAGCCAGCGCCATGTTTGCGTCCAGCTCGGTGGCGGCCATCCGCAGCCCCTCCACCATGAAGCCGGTGACCAGCGCAAGGAACAATAGTGTGTAGGCCAGCGCGTCCTCCCAAGAGCTTTCCAGCCCCTGGGGCCGCAGGAAGTATCTGCGGATGAACAGCCCCCCGATGGCCAGGATCGCCGCCAGCCCTGCCAGATCCAGCGCCAGGGAGAATAACCTGTAGAAATCACCTGTAAGAAACCTGTGGCCCAACAACGGATCGGTGAAATCCGCCTGGATAAAAACCAGAGTGGTGCCGGCGGTAAGTAGAAGAAAGCTCCAGAAGAATATGGCGTGAGCCAGCCCGGCGCCGCTTCCCTTGAGCGCCTTTAGCTGAAGCAAGGCGTCGCGGGCCATCAGGGCCAGGCGCCGGATGAGATTATCAGTCCTCGTCTCTGGCTTGCCGACGGATGCCAGGGCACTGCTGAAAGTGTATACACCATACGCCATCACCCCCACGGCGAGAATAGCCAGCAGGTACATGGGGATCAGCGCCCCGTGGCCCACGTTCCAGTATATTTCCCTTGTGGCTTCCATTCGTGCTCCCTTTTGGAGCCTATATTCTAACGCAGGTGGGGGAAGGCCGTGGGCCGGAATATTCCCCGACGAACCCAGGCCCCCGCAGTCCGTCCCTTTGTCGGGAATACATTCCTTGCAAGATGAAAAGTCAACGTGGTAAATAGATACGTGGTGGTAAGGGCTGGTAGTGTACCGATCCCCCATGCAGGCGCCTGGGAGGAACAGGGAAATTCCCATGAAACATGATTGGTATTCAATGTTGGCCAATCAACCGGGAGAAGAGTGATGAATAATCTAGCGTCAAAAATTCTTTTCAGGCTTGTCTTGGCCACGGCTCTGGCGGTGGCGGCGCTGTCATGGAACGCCGGATTCATCAAGAGCGTTTATCTGGGAGAGCATACGACCTCCCTGGGCCTGCTACTGAATGGTTTTATATTCCTGCTTTTTTTCTCCGGGATGTTAAAGATATTCATCGCTCTTTCACATTACGCGTACCAGGAACGGCAAGCCAACCTGTTTGCCAAAACAAGGGAGAATGACGACAGGGACGCATTTGACGGTTTGTCCCGAAACTCCGTTATGTTCCGCCGCTACATGAAAATCCAGGCTCTCCATAAACGCGGCATACCCATAAACCATGGCGCCATTTCGTCAATCACGCTGGCCGAGGAGTCCTTATATATCTCCTACCCCAGGTTCGTTAACAACATCCTGATATTGACCGGCGTTTTCGGCACGATAATTTCCCTGATCCTGGCCCTGGCAGGCGCCAGCAACGTTCTGGAAAGTTCCGTGGCGGGCAAGGGGATGTGGATGATCATAAGCGGAATGAATACGGCCCTTACCACCACCGGTACGGCCATCATATGCTTCTTTTTCTTTACATACTTTTATCAGAAGCTCCTTGATGCCCAAACCAATTTTTTCGGCAAGATCGAGGATGTGACGCTGACATACATCGTGCCGGAATTTGCCTTCGACGCAGACGCCGTCAACCACAAAATCGAGTATATGGTCACCAGAATATTCGAGCTTTTGAATGCCTTTGGCGAAAAGGCGCAGTTGGACCAGCGAATCCCGGTGGATATGGAGGAGATCAAGGAGCGGCTGAAGAACCTCGATGAGTTGGTGGAGCTTGGGCGGAATCAGTCTCTGCAGGCCGAGGCTTTGCTCGAGAAGAGCGAGGAGATGCACATGACGATGCGGCGTGGATTCCGCCTGGAGGAGTGAGGCATGCACAAGTTTGAGCCTCATTTGGAATTAAGGTCAAACCTGGGGACCAATTTTACCGAGGACTCTGTTTGGCCCACCTTCACCGACATAATGACGGTGGTCCTGATGATATTCATGCTCACGATGGTGGCTTCCATGCTCACCAACGCCGATCTGGCCAGACAACTCATGACCGCCATGGAGGAGAAGGATGTTTCAACACAGAAACTGGGGGAGAGCCTGAGCCAGCTGGAATTTATGCAAATGAAGATAGCCGCCCTGGAGGAGAGCCTGGAGAAAAAGAAAATGGAGATGATCCTTCTGGCCGACACCGCCAAGATGCTGGAAACGGACCTGGCCGCCAAGGACACCATTATCGTTGAACTAGAGAGTCAAGTGAGCGAATTGGACAAAAACATCCTGGCGCTAGGAGAGAAGGTGTCCGATAGCAACAAGCTGCTAGAGCAAGCCGGGAAGGATAACGCGGAGCGGATAGCCGCCTTGCTCAAAGCCCATCAGTTGGAATTAAACCGGCTGGAGGATGAACGCCGGCAAACCATGGTATTCCTGACCAAAGAAGCCGAATCGAAGCTGAAGACTTCCAATGACAAACTCGGGGCGCTTTTGGTGGCGCTGAAAGAAAAGGAAAAGACCGTGGACGCGCTGAAGCGGAAAGAGGAAAAACTTGAACTGACACTGGCCAGACAAAGAAGCGCCTATACTGTTCTGGAGGATAAATACAACAAGCTCATCGGCCCGGCCCGCAGCACGCTGGGCAAAATGGTGGTCAACGTTCGCTATTCCAGGGAGGGGAGGACATACACCATTCTTTTCAAGGATGCAGGCGCGGAGAAGTATGAAAACATCAGCGAAAAGGAGCTGCACCAGCGTCTGGAACGGCTGAAGAATAAGCTGGGAAAGAAGCTGTATGTAAGGGTGATTATCCCGGAGGAGAGCAACCTCTCCTACAACGAGGCGTGGACTTTCACCAACTCCTTGCTCACAAAATACGACTACTATTACCAACGAGAAGATTAAGCAGGAGGTTGGACATCTCCCTCGGCGCGTCTGCCGAAACAGGGTAATACGGATTGGATATCCTGATTGTCCCAATCCTGCGCCTTGTTTTCCAATTATGATTTTTTGCTTGAATTTCCATGTGGGGGACTTATACTCCTGATTTGAGCCTGTGCAAAGTAATTGATAGATCCAGGTTTTTCCGCAAATATAAAGCGCGACATTGTCGCTGGCGCCACAGTGGCCGTGGTAGCCCTCCCTCTGGCCATGGCTTTCGCCATCGCCTCCGGCCTGCCTCCAGAGCGCGGCCTATACACGGCAATTGTGGCCGGATTCCTGATCTCCTTGATGGGAGGGAGCCGATACCAGATCGGCGGCCCCACTGGCGCGTTCGTGGTGGTGGTGTATGGTGTGGTGTCCCGCCACGGGCTCGACGGGCTGCTGATCGCCACCATCATGGCCGGAGTAGTATTGATCCTGCTGGGGCTGGCCAAGTTCGGCAACGCTATAAAATTCATTCCATACCCGGTGACTACCGGGTTCACCGCGGGCATCGCGCTTATCATAGCCAGCTCCCAGATGAACAGTTTTTTCGGGCTGGGGGTGAAAAACGTACCCGCTGATTTTATCTCCCAATGGGATTTATACCTCTCCGCCTCCAACGGCATATCATGGCCCACGACCATTTTTTCCCTGGCGTCTATAGGAATATTGGTCATCCTGCGCAAGTGCGCTCCCAGGTTCCCCGGTCCGCTGGGGGTGGTGACACTAGGCGCCGTGGCAGTGTGGTGGTTCCAGGCGCCCTTTGCCACAATTGGCAGCGTATATGGCGCCGTCCCCCACACTCTCCCCGTTCCATCCCTTCCCGATATATCAATGGAAAGGATCCGCGAGCTGATGAGCGATGCCATCACGATAGCGCTGCTGGGGGCCATAGAATCACTGATGAGCGCCGTGGTGGCCGATGGCATGACCGGGGAGAGGCACAAACCGAACAGGGAACTGGTAGGACAAGGGGTGGCGAACATCGCCTCGGCGATTTTCGGGGGGATGCCGGCCACAGGGGCCATCGCCCGCACCGCCACCAACATAAGAAGCGGCGCCGCCTCCCCCTTGGCGGGAATGAGCCACGCCGCTTTCCTGCTGATATTCATGTTTTTCCTGGCGGAGCATATCGCCCACATCCCCCTGGCCTCCCTGGCGGCGATCCTGATGGTGGTGGCCTGGAATATGAGCGAGCCGGGGAAAGTGCGCTCCATCTTCCGCGCCCCTGGGGCGGACACTCTGGCCATGCTGACAACGTTTTTCCTCACAGTGCTGGTGAACCTGAACGTGGCGGTGCAGGTGGGGGTGGCCCTGGCGGGCCTCTTGTTCATAAAGCGCATGACGGAGGTGACCCGCATCGAGGCCGTGGCTGGGGATATTCAAGCCCTCCTGGCCAGCGAGACACAGACCATTTTCGATCCGGACGCGATAGAGAACAAGACCGTGCCGGAAGGGGTGGAGGTTTATGAGATAGAGGGCCCCTTCTTTTTCGGCGTGGCGGACAGGCTCCAGTCCATCCTTCCAAAGATTGAACCCTCCCCGGTTGTGCTGATCCTTCGCATGCGCCATGTGCCCATGATCGACGCCACCGGCCTGAACGCCCTGGAGCACCTGATGAGCAACTGCGGCAGACACAACACCACATTGCTGCTTTCCGGTGTGCGCGGCGAGCTACGCCAGGCCCTTGTCCGATATGGATTCATAAAAAAAGTGGGGGAAGAAAACACCCTTTCCCATATCGACAAGGCGCTGAAAAGGGCGGAGGAGATATTGGCGGCAAGGTAGCCTTGTTCTGTCCCAAAGATATTTATACTCAAACTGACAGGCTGCTTTGGCGGTATAGGACTTTTTCTTATTAAAAGCCGTCTTGCCATGAAGGTGTTTACTACCCGGACTTGAATATTTATCTTTAGGTGATCTTATAATTAAAATCATTATTCACGGCTAACAATCTCCTGCTATCTGTCTGTATATAGAGACATTACGTTGGTGGCGCCATTCGCAACCGCTCTTTCCAGCCATCTAGGATTTAGAATAAATTGAATCCTTTTTGATACCTGGCAATCCAAGGAGCTTAAGTAGCGGTGTGTACCCAAGTACACGAAAGGTCCATTTTTTTAAGCTTAGGGGGTTGAGAATGCACAAAAGGATAATAGCTCATTTCGCGTTGCCGTTGTTTTTTGCGGCCCTTATCACCGGTTGTTCTGAAGATAATCCTGATGTCGGAAGCGTTGTGACTTTGGCCAAAACAGGATTCAAGAACTCAGTTTTTGAAAGCGCGGACAAGAAATGTCAGCATTGCCACTACGACCTGCACAATACATGGCGAAATTCCATGCACGCCCAGTCTTGGTCCGATCCCATATTCCAGACACTGTATCAGGGTTTCTTAACCCATCTTATGCAAAACAAAATTGGAGTTTCCGGCCCCACGGGAACCATAACCGTGGCCACAGCCCAGAAAATGGCCGGAGTATGCCTCACATGTCATGCGCCTGCCGCCCATTATTCCAAGGATTTCAACATAGCCATTGAGCAGGCCGCCGCCGGCGACAAAGGATCAAACCTGGCCCCCAACTATAACCCGGCAGCCGCGGCCACGGTGGTGGCCCCGGCTAATGTCAATGATGGCGCCCAGTATAAGGCCACATACCAGATCGGCCATGAAAACAACCTGGAAGGGATAAGCTGCGCCTTTTGCCATAGCATCGAAAAAGTGCGGATGACCCATGGAGGCGATACCTACACCCTGGCGGGCGCCATAAAAACCGCCCCTGCCATTGGCAATGTAATCTACCCTCCAGGTTACACCCTGTATTACTCTCCAGACTCCGGCTCGGCCCACATGAACGCTTTCTTCCAGATCACCGGCCCGGAAATCCATTCTGATTACGGAAATCCCAGAACATCCAAGCTGGCAGGTGATGGACGCTACCTTATGAAGGGAATACCGCTGACCGATGAAGCGGCGGGAAAAATCCATGCTGCCGGCGGGCCATACTATGGGCCCTTTGGTGTGTACGGAGCGCATAACGACAGTTCCAGTGACCAGACCGACCGCGGCGCGTTGGTGGATCCTGCCTACACCGCGCCGGATAACCATTTCGAAGATCAGGGCAAAGCCGTTTGCCTGGCCTGCCACCAGCGATCCGCAAAGGCGCTGGACCCGCAGACCGGCGCCAGCAGGTTTATGGAGCTTTGCACAACCTGGACCGTCACCGACGACAACCTGTACCAGCCGCCGCTCTCCGGCTCCTCCACCGCCTCGCCCAAGTGCCAAAAGTGCCACATGGAAAAGCGTAAAGGACTGCCGGTGAACGAATGGTACTCAGCGGGCAAGCTGCCGGACCTTTCCAGCGCCCCGGCCGGGATGGTGGCAAACGCCAACAGCGGTGTCTTCCACAGCCACCAGTTCGAGGGGGGCGCGGTAGCTGGCAAAATCAAAGCCGGTTTCTCCTCGGAGCTTTCCGTCACTCTCAACGGAAGCTCTCTGGATGTGTACACCTCATTCCTGAACAAGACCGCCCACATGCTACCCGGCGCCCACCCCATGCGCAGAATGCTGACCATGGTTCGGGCCAGGGACGCCAATGGCGCCTTGCTCCCCCTGTCCGGCGCTAACATCACCACGGACTATGAGGATGTCAATTACACCTACACCGGCCCAAACAGCGCCGGCGAGGTGAATTTGAACATCCCGGCCCGCGGAGGAAGGCCGCCATACAACTTCCCGGGATTTGTGGATGTGCCCAATGGACCTGTTGGCAGCCAGTGGTTCTCCAAAGGCTCCGACAAGAACCGGATTGTGGAAGATGGCGCCTCGGACAGGTTCGTGCGCATTTACGGGCGGCAGACCATTAACGCCGCTTCCGGAGCGGTGAAGCCCGGATTCCAATCCAACTCCGTGGTGGATACTCGGCTGCAGCCTAACGAACGGGAGAGTTTCGACATCAGCTTCGACGCCTCCGCGGCGGCGCTGCCGGTCACTGTGGAGTATAAGGTCTACTATATGAAGAAAGGCGCTTCCGGCGCTTTTCCCATAGACCCGGCAACCGGTTTTCTGGACAGCGCAGCCAACGCCGCCAACAAAATGGCGATAATGGAAGTGGCGTCACACAACGCCACTGCGCAATAACCGGCTAGAGTCTTCTTTCACCGGACCCGGAGCCCTCGCGGCTCCGGGTTTTTTTGCCATTAAGCGCAAAGAAAGACCCGAGAGGTGTTGCCGCCGTCGCTGCGCCACGTCTATTCTTTCCTGATCGCGGCCAGACGCGCCTGGCATTTACCAGCTATGGATTCATTGAAAAGAGGGAGAAAAACACACTGTCCCATATCGACAAGGCGCTGAAACGGGCGGAGGAGATATTGGAGGGGAGATAGGTTTCTATGGCCCCTCCTGGCTTTTAGCCCGCTACACCGTCACCAGCACCACTGCGCTTTTCGGCGCCAGGGTGAAGGAGTATTGGTGGACCAGTTCTCCCTCGGCGCCATCCTCCAGATAATCATCGGGGCTGGGAAGGAAGGTATATACCTTGCGCGTCCATCTGCGCCCCGCCACCCGGGGAAGCTCGAACTCCATATAATCCTCCCCGGCGTTGAAAGCCGCGTAAATATCCGGCGCCCGGCGCCCATCCTCCATCCACGGCCCTCCCAGGGAAAACGCCAGCGATTGGGCGTCCTCGCTCCAATCCGGTTCCCGCGCGGTCTGTCCATGCCACTCCACATCGCGGACATCGGCGCCCTGCACGAACTCTCCGGTGTAGTAGTCCTTCCTCCCCAGGGCTGGATGGCTTTTGCGCAACGCGATCAATCCGGCCACGAAACGGAACAGGCCCGAGTTCTTCTCCAGCAGTCCCCAATCCAGCCAGTTCAGCCCGTTGTCGTGGCAATATGAGTTGTTGTTCCCGTTTTTGCTTCTCCCCATCTCGTCCCCTTCATAGATCATCGGAGGACCCTGGGAGAGCATCAGCAGGGTGAAGGCGTTCTTGACCTGACGCATCCTTTTGGCGTTTATCCGCGGGTCGGCTGTGAGGCCCTCCGCCCCATGGTTGTGGCTATTGTTGTTGTTGTCACCGTCCCGGTTATCTTCGCCGTTGGCCTCGTTATGTTTTTCGTTGTAGGAGAAAAGATCGGCCATGGTGAAGCCATCGTGGCAGGTGACGAAGTTTATCGAGTGGTACGGATACCGCCCCTCCTCCTGATAAAGGTCCGCGCTGCCGGAGAGTCGGGTGGCCAGGTCCCCGGTGTGGCCTTTTTGCCCGGTCAGGAATTTACGTGCGCAATCGCGATACTTGCCGTTCCACTCCCCCCATCGGCCCCAGGCTGGAAAGGAGCCCACCTGGTACAGCCCTCCTGCGTCCCACGCCTCGGCGATCAGCTTGCAATGGGCCAGGGCGGGGTCCAGGGCGATGGCCTCTATCAGCGGCGGGCTGGGCAGGGGATGGCCTTCCGGGTCCCGGCCCAGGATGGAGGCCAGGTCGAACCGGAAACCGTCCACCCCTCCTTCTGTGGCCCAGTAGCGCAGGCATTCGCGTATCATTTCCCGCACCATGGGGTGGTTGCAGTTCATTGTGTTGCCGCAGCCGGAGAAATTGCGATACTCCCCTTCCTTGTCCAGCATGTAATACACCTGGTTGTCCAACCCCCGGAACGACAGGGTAGGGCCGGTGTGGTCCCCCTCCGCGGTGTGGTTGAACACCACGTCCAGGATCACTTCTATCCCGGCCATGTGCATCGCCTTCACCATCTCCCGGAATTCATTGAAGGGGTCATTCGTCGGGTCTGACGCGTACGACGCCTTCGGCGCAAAGAAGGCCGTGGTGGAGTACCCCCAATAGTTGAGCAACCTTTCCCCGGTGACAGGATTCAGCCGGTCGATCTGGCTTTCATGGAACTCCTGCACAGGCATCAGCTCCACCGCGTTGATCCCCAGTTTTTTCAGATACGGTATCTTTTCTATCAATCCACGGAATGTCCCCGGATGGTCCACGCCGGAGGAGCTGTGGCGTGTGAACCCGCGGACATGGGTTTCGTAAATCACCAGATCCTTCATCGGAATCAGCGGCGAAGAAGCCTCCCCCCAGTCGAAGGAATCCTCCGCCACGGCGCATCGCAACTTGCTGTCGGTCCTGGCGCGTGTGTCGTAATGGAGGCCAATGTAGTCCCCCCCCCATTGCTCCGCCCCTGCGATTACCCTGGCAAAAGGATCCAGCAGGATGGCGTCCGGGTCGAACCGGTGTCCCTCCTGCGGATCCCATGGCCCCTCCACGCGATAGGCGTAGCGCAGGGTGCGCAGGTCCAGATGGTTCACCCCAACATGCCATATGGCGCCGGTCTTGTTAAGTAGGGGATCCACCCGAATCCTGGCCCAGGGGGCAGCATCATCCCCATCGTATAGCAGCAGCGTCACCGAATATGCGTGATTGGACACCACAGAAAAATTGATACCCCACGACATGGCGGTGGCCCCCAAGGGAAGGGGCTTGCCCATCCTGACGTCCAGCTTCATGTCACCGGTTTGCGTTGTCTGTTTTTCCATGCTGGAATTTTACACCACCAGGGGTGGGGGGCATAATCCAAATGTCTGCATGGGACGAACTGGCGGGAGTAGCCCCATAACATGTTAAGATGGCCGTTCATTTCTTAATGAACCGGACAGGGATGGAACGCAAAGCTGTTTATTTGTCAGGCGCCTGGCGGGGCCTGGAAATTATTCTGAATTTCGCCATTGTGGCCTATGGCGCCGCGCTGGCTTTGTATGTGGCGATGGGCCCGGTGGATTTCCGGTTAGCGGACCATTGGCCCGGATATCCCTCATTCCGGCTGGAGATAGGCGACGCTCAAAAACCACTTGCGGCGTTTCTGCTGGTGATGACTCTTCGCGTTGTATCCGGGTGCTTGAGGCGGAGAGCCGCGGACGGCGGAAAAAAGCAAAGCCTCGTGAAACTGGCGGGCGCCGAGCTTGGCCCCCCTCTCCTTGCTGTCAGCCTTTCCCTTTCCCTCTACCTGTTGTTTGTGAACGTGTACCAGCCATGGCGCCCGGCCATCCTAGGCCTGGTCAGAATTAGCGATCATGATAAAACGCTTGAGGAAGCGGCGAAATCAGTTCCAGAAAACGCGGTTTTGTATTCCACCGCCGGCCTTCATTACAGGCTCTTCCTCCACAGGCCAGGGAGCCATCCGCTGGCCGGGGTGGATCGGGCGCTGGCCAAATCTGGAATAGAAAACACTTACTTTATGACCGATACCTTCCTGGACAGCTCCCGCAGGGATATGGAGACGATCAATCTTATGCTGGACCCCAGATTCCGGCTGGAGTTTTTCCAGGACAGCGTATACCTGTTTGGGCCGGGGAGAAAGAGGGACCTGGATGAGAAGATTTATATCGATCAGTTTCTGACATTTCACGCCGCCGGAGCCGACCACCAGGTGGGCCGGTTCTGGCCAGACTCCCAGGCTCCGGAAGGCCAGGCGCTGGTGGGCTGGCCGGATAAGGACAAACCCGGCTTTCTGGTGTATGGGCGCTATATGACCCTGAAGAGGGGACGATACCAGGCTGTGTTTGAATTGAAGGTGGATCGCAAGTCGCCTGACACCATAGCAGAGCTGGATGTAGCCTCCGACCACGGCGTGACAATCATGGCCAGGCGCAGGATCAAGGGGACAGATTTCACCAAAGAAAACCAGTGGGGGGAGATGCGGTTCGATTTTCAAATTGAGCAGGAACTGGTGGACACCATCCAGCTGCGGGTGATCTACCTGGGGGGCGCAAAGCTCTCTTTCGCCACCCTGCGCGCCTTGCCGCAGGGAAAGCTGTTTACTAATTGAGCTATCAATGGCGCCTGGCGGGGCCGGGAGAAAATGGATATCCCGTACGGATTCTCCCGGTCACTCTTTCACTTTCGCCTTCATCATCTTCTCGGTTTCCAGGGTGGCCGTTATGCATAATTCCGTCACACGGTCCATATCGTCGGTTATATGAATGCATTCCAGGTCCTCTTCGTCTATATAGCCCAGCCGCAGAGCCTGCTCCCGCACCCAGCTTATCAGCCCGCTCCAGTATTCGCTCCCTACCAAGATCATCGGAAAAGGGGTGATGGTCCTTGTGCGGATAAGGGTCAGGGACTCGAAAAGCTCGTCGAGGGTACCAAACCCGCCAGGGAATATGGCGAATGCCTGAGAGTACTTGATCAGCATCACCTTTCTAACGAAGAAGTGTCGCAATTTCATGGAGTGGGTGGTGTACACGTTGGACTGCTGCTCCTGGGGCAGGTCTATAGCCACTCCAGCGCTCAGGCCACCGGCCTCGAAGGCGCCGCGGTTTGCCGCCTCCATGATGCCAGGCCCGCCACCGGTGATGACGTTGATATTGGCCCGGGCCAGCTTCCCCCCCAGCTCCCTGGCCAGATGGTAATATTTTTCATTCTCCTTCGGCTGGGCGGAACCAAAAACCGTCACCATCGGCTTCAAGCCGGCCAGCAAGCTGAATCCGTCGACAAACTCGGCCATGATCCCCAAAAGACGGCGCGAATCCTCCGCCTCCATCTCGTCGATTAGATAGTAGTATTCCCTGCCACGTCCGTTGTTCGGGCTGTTGATCATTCAGATTCAGGCTCCGTTAAAAATCCTCTATCTATTCTGATAATATAACAAATGACCGGCGGCGAATGTGAAATTGCGCCGGGTAAAAGGTGTACTTATGGACAGGTCCAGGATCATTGACACTCTGGAGGAGATCGCCCTGCTCAAGGAGCTACTGGGCGAGAACCAGTTCAAGATCCGCGCATACCATGCCGCCGCCAGGGCCATCGCCGCCTCCGACGAGGACATCGGCGCCCTGGCCGCCACCGGGGAGCTGACAAAACTTAAAGGGGTGGGCCAGCATATCGCGGAGAATATTGCCGCGCTCATAGACTACGGCTCGTCGCCGGAACTGGACGAGTTGCGCTCCAAAGTCCCTCCGGGAGTGGTGGAGATGATCCGAGTCCCCGGTCTGGGCCCGAAAAAAGCCCAGGTTCTGTGGCGTGAGCTGGATATAAAAAGCGTGGGAGAGCTGGAATACGCCTGCGGCGAAAACAGACTGGCGGAGCTGAAGGGATTCGGAAAAAAGACCCAGGAGAATATCCTGGAAGGAATCGCGCTGATTAAAAAATTCGCCGCCCGGTTCCTGCTGCCAGACGGGATGGCCACCGCCCATGCCATGCTGGCGAGCCTGGGCGAAACTCCGGAGGTGGAGCGAGCCGCCATCGCCGGCTCCCTGCGGCGGGGCAAGGAAACCATCAAGGACGTGGATATCGTCGCCTCCAG
>JAOUMU010000068.1 GCA_029881335.1 Nitrospinota bacterium
TGTGGCATTCGGTGAACGTGGCGGTGACGTTGACACGGCTGAAGGGTTTTGCGCTGGAGCCGGACGAGTCGCTCTATTCGCTGAAGACCGCCAGGGCGCAGTGAGCGGACGATGAGAGCGTATATCATAAGACGGTTGATCGGAGCGGTCCCTGTGGCGTGGGGAGTGGTGACGCTGGTCTTCTTTATCATCCACCTCACCCCTGGCGATCCGGCCCAGATTATGCTTGGCGAATCCGCTTCCGCAGCGGACGTGGAGGAGCTTCACAGGCAGCTTGGTCTGGACAAGCCGATTCTCACTCAGTACATCTCCTTCATTGGCGGCGTGCTTACCTTCGATATGGGAGCGTCCATATACACAGGCAAGGGCGTGGTCTCCTCAATCTTTGCCGTATATCCCGCCACCCTGTCACTGGCGCTATGCTCCATGGCGTTGGCGATTGTAGTGGCCATCCCACTGGGAGCCATGGCCGCCGCACGAAAAGACACAGCCGTGGACCGGGGCGCCATGTTCGCCTCGCTGCTGGGTGTCTCCACTCCCACCTTCTGCGCTGGGCCTCTGCTTATCCTTATATTCGCCGTGGAGCTGGGATGGTTCCCGGCCTCGGGCCGCTCCGGGCTGGTCAGCCTGGTGCTCCCCTCCATTACTCTGGGGATGGCCATGGCCGCGATCCTCTCCCGGCTCACCCGCTCCACATTAATAGAAACCCTGGGCGAGGATTATGTTACCGCCGCCAGAGCCAGGGGCGCCTCCGGGCGGATGGTATTGTTCAAGCACGCCCTGGCCAACGCCCTGCTGCCGGTGGTGACTGTGGCGGGACTACAACTGGGGGCCTTGCTGGCTGGGGCGGTGATCACGGAGACCATATTCGCCTGGCCGGGGCTGGGGCGGCTGACGGTGGAGGCGATCAACGCCCGCGACTACCCACTGGCCCAGGGGTGCGTGCTCACCATCGCCCTGTCATATTTGATGGTGAACATACTGGTGGATCTGATCTACGCCGCTATTGATCCGAGGATAAAATACCAATGAAAAGGATACTTGCTGGCAAGGCTGGACGGGTTAACGTGCCATTGATCGCAGGCGCCGCCGTCACATCGGCCTTCGTGTTGGCGGCGGTGTTCGCGCCATGGATCGCGCCCTGTTCCCCATTCGACCAGGACCTTTTTGGCGGGCTGGCCGGGCCGGGGGCGGATCACCTGTTGGGGCAAGACCGCCTGGGCCGCGATATATTAACACGAATCATATACGGCGCCAGGATATCGCTCACCGTGGGCTTTGTTACGGTGGGGATATCGGTGCTGCTTGGGACGCTATTGGGAACGGCGGCCGGTTTCTTCGGCGGCAGGGTGGACGAGGTCATCATGCGGACTTGTGACGTGTTCCTGGCGTTCCCCGGTATACTGCTGGCTATTGCCGTGATGGCGGTGCTTGGACCCAGTTTTTTAAACGTGGTGGTGGCGCTATCTTTAATGGGTTGGACCGGGTTCGCCAGGCTGGCCCGGGGACAGACGTTGTCTTTGCGGGAGAGGGAGTTCGTGGTGGCGGCGGTGGCCATGGGGGCAACTCCGGCGAGGATCATCGGGCGGCATATCATCCCTAACCTTGCGGCGCCGCTGACGGTGGAGGCTACATTTGCCGTGGCGGCGGCCGTGGTGGGGGAAGCGGGGCTGAGCTTTCTGGGACTTGGGGCCCAGCCGCCCACCCCCAGCTGGGGGGCAATGCTGGCGGAGGGAAGGCAGTTTTTGCTGATTGCTCCCAGCCTCACTATATGGCCTGGGCTTGCGATCATGCTCACAGTGCTGGGGATCAATTTCCTGGGTGATGGCCTGCGCGATGCCATGGACCCGAAATCCAAACTGCGGGGAGAGTAGATTATTGGGGGTATCCCCCCCCCCACCTCCTGGTGTATCCGCCCGCTGGTTAAGACAAAAAAAACCCCCGACCCAAGGGCCGGGGGCCAATTGAAATCAGCTAAAACTAGAAAGTGAAAATCGACATCAGGTAACCCCAGGTCGAGGTGTCGGCCTTGCCGCCGGAGCGATCCTCGGCGGCTTTACCCGGCATAAACATCGAGTAGCCGCCCACCAGTTTCCAGTTGGGCATCAGCGCCTTGACGACGGTAAGGTCAATCTCGGTTCCAGCCTCTGTGGCGGTGCTTCCATCCACGGCCTTTTTGAAAACGCCAGTTCCCACCACGTTCAGCCAGTCATCATTGGCTTCCATCAGAGCAAGCATGTGGTAGTCCAGCTTGATCAGGAAACCGGGAACGGCCTTGGTTTGCAGCTTCACGGCGATATCCTGCATGTTGCCCCAGCTAAAGTAGTCCATGTGCCCGTAATGCGCATGGTTGGTGTGATAAGGGAACACGAAAGTCTTGTGCTCACCATCGGAAGGATTGTCATCACCAGAGCCGGTGTTGAACTCCACGCCGATCCTGGAGCCGCCCAGCGCGTCTGTATTCAGGCCTGCGGTGACGGACATGGCGGTGGCCGCCTGGGTCTGGGTGGCGTTCCAGTCGCCCGACTGCACCACGAACTCAGCGGAAGCGTCTATGGCGCCGAATTTTGCCTTAGCCAAAGCGCCCATGGACATTACGTTGTGCCCCTTGGTCCTGGCGCCTTCAGCGTTAGCTCCGGAAGTCTTCCATTGCAGAACGTAGACATCAAGATTAAGCCCCTCGGCCAGGCCGATCGTGGCATATGCGCCGTTAAGGTCGGAGTCGTTCAACTCATCGGAAACCGCCATGGCGTCTTCCTTTTCCTTGGACGTGAACAGGTCGATCTTGACTTTGCCCAGATCCACCATGAGCTTCAAGGCGTCATGGGTTCTGGCGTTGTCCTGCCATCCCAAGTGCCCCAGCATCCTCTGGTCGCCGTAGACGAGGGCCTGGCGGCCCAGCTTTACACCAACGGGAGTTCCGCCGATGCTGTTGGTCTGAAAATAACCTTCGTAAATGTCCACCGCTTCTTTTTCACGGCCGCTCTGTACGTTGTTGGCCAGTTCGCCCCAGTAGCGGGCATCCTGCAAAACGATCTTGGCGGATGTGTTATCGTCCACTTTGGCGTTCACGTTGATCCTGGTGCGGCTTCCCCAGAAGCCCTTCTTGTCGTCGTTGTCCGCGTTGAAATCGGAATTGTCCCGCATCTCCGGGCGGACCCGAAGCTCACCGGATACTGTAACTTCAACTTCCGCCACGGCGGAATCTGTGGCGCCAGGCATTACACTCGGAACTGCCGAGAATAATAGCGCAAGGCTCACGATTGCGATGAAAGGATTGTGTTTCATAGACTGCTCCCCCTGAAATATTTATGTGTTGGCTTTTTGCCACTCAGTTTCAGCCATCATATAGTCCATACAGAAGGGTAAAATATGACTTATGTTCATATTTTAAATGTTATTAAGACAGAGCCTAATCAAGCAAAAGATAGGAATATTCTATTGCGCTACAGCCACCAACTGGAAGTGAAGCGGACGAAAGGGGGCTGGTGAAACACTTAAAACGCGTTTCTGATAAGCTCCACCTTGGCTTCCGAGGAGGCCCCAAATTCCACGGTAACCACATCAAACCGTATCAAAATGGAGCGAAGCCCCCTCTTCGCCACATACATGCCGGCGGCCTGACGGAGCCGAGTTCTTCTTTTATTATCCACAGCCAGCAACGGGTGGCCGAAGGAAGCGTCGCTACGGGTTTTCACTTCCACAAACACCAGGTATTCCCCCTCCACGGCGATGATGTCCACTTCCCTGCCGGCCACTTTCAGGTTGCGGTCCACCAGCCGGTAACCCTCGCTGGCAAGCTTGTTCGCCGCCAGGTCCTCTCCCAGCTTGCCCAGCCGCAGGTGGCGTGGACCACGGTAGAACCTGCTTCTGATCCGCGCGATAGCATCCTTAACCAATTTAAACACCCTGGGTAAGCTCACGAAAAGAGGTCCAGACCAGGTTCGAGGGGCACGCCGACGTATTCCCTCACTCCCCTGAATGTCATCCTGTGGACCGGGCAGGGACCATGTTTGCGGATCGCTTCGCGATGCTCCTTGCTACCGTAACCCTTGTGTTTGTCGAATCCGTATTGCGGATATATTTGCGCCAGCTTTTCCATCATCGCGTCCCGGGTGACCTTGGCCACCACGGAGGCGGCGGATATGCTGTGGCTCAGCGTGTCCCCCTTGACTATCGCCTGTTGCGCTCCCGGCCAGTCCAAGGTGTTCAGGCCATCGATAAGTAGCATGTCCGGCGCGGGGGAGAGGTTTTGCGCCGCGTCGCGCATCGCCAGCAGCGTGGCCTGGAGGATATTCACCAGATCCACCATCGCCGAATCCGCCATGCCCACGCCCACCGCCAGGGCCTTCTCGCGTACCATGTCATACAGCCGCCGACGTTGACCCGCTGTCAGCGCTTTTGAGTCTGTCAGCCCCTTGATGACCATTCCTTCCGGCAGGATGACGGCGGCGGCCACCACAGGCCCGGCCAGCGGCCCCCTTCCCGCCTCGTCTACGCCGGCCACCAGCTTGTGCCCCCGGTTTCGCGCCCAGTTTTCAAAAGAATGGGGCATCTATATATACTCCCCTTTGTTATCCTCCTTCAGGGCGGCTATGGCCGTCATGATTTCATCGGCAATGGCCTGGCTGGTGTCCCTGGAGTCTTCCATGGCGTAGAACCGTGAGAGGTCCAGCGGCTTTCCGAACACTACCCTGTATGGCACAAAGAACCATGGCCTCTTGCCGCCGGGCCGGAAATACTTGTCGGTATTTATCACCAGGGTGGGGATCACCACCGGGCGGGCGTGATAGATTATCCACCCCACGCCGGTGCGCCCCTTCAAAAGCTCTCCGGTCTTGCTTCGGGTCCCCTCCGGGAAGATCATCACCCGGTAGCGCTCGGCGTAGTAGGATATCCGGCGCATCGACTCAAAGTCGCGCTTGCCTCGTTTCACCGGGAAGCTGCCCCAAACGCTGATGATGGTCCTCACCACAGGTATGCTGAAGAG
The DNA here is from genome assembly GCA_029881335.1 of Nitrospinota bacterium. Lineage (GTDB taxonomy): Bacteria > Nitrospinota_A > UBA7883 > UBA7883 > UBA7883 > JAOUMU01. Next base: position 4,991 of record JAOUMU010000068.1, read on the forward strand.
CTCCTCCTTTCCCGGCGCCAGGAATGGCTCGATAGAGAGCCTCTTGGCGGAGAATATGGGGACGATCAGGGTGTCCACCCAGGATATATGGTTCGACGCGATCAGCGCGCCCCCTTCCGCTGGCAGGTTTTCCACCCCGATAGCCTTCGACCTGTTCAGAACCTTGAAGAAGAAATCCACCAGAGGAAAGGCCATGAACCTGCAAAAGGACATGAACGCCTTTTTAATCGGGCTGATGCGGAAGGGGCTGTTGAGCTCCTCCACCCTCTCCTCTTTGTCTGTCGGTTTATCGTTTTCCATCGGTTCGCAATATACAGAAGAGCGCTCCACACGGCAAGAGCGGTTTTTACAAATAGGGCGTCGGGTCGCCTCCCAGCGCCCTTATGGCATTCGCCATATCCTCCGGCAAAGGGGCGGTGAACTCCATCTGTTGTCCCGTGGCTGGATGAATGAAGGAGAGCTTCCATGCATGCAGCGCCTGACGGCCGATCAGCTCCTTTCCCCCCTTTCGTCCATAGGTGGTATCGCCCAGAACAGGGCAGTTTATATGCATCATATGGGCGCGGATCTGGTGGGTCCTGCCGGTGTCCAGAGAAAGCCGCAGCAGGGTGTGCGCTTCCAGTTCCGCCTCCACGGCGAACCGGGTGGAGGCCGGCTTCCCCCCCTGGGCCAGCACCTTCATTTTTTTCCTGTTTGTTTTGCTCCTGCCGATATTCCCCTCTATCCGCCCTTCATTCGGGCCAGGGCGCCCCTTTACAATCGCCAGATACACCCGCCCGGCGGACCGCTCCTTTATCCGCTCGGACAGACCGTGATGGGCCTCATCCGTCTTGGCGACGACTATCAGCCCACTGGTGTCCTTATCCAGACGGTGGACGATGCCGGGCCGGGCCACCCCTCCCACACCGGAGAGGTTTGGCAGGATATACAGCAGGGCGTGGACCAGAGTGCCAGTATAATTGCCCGCCGCCGGATGGACTACCATCCCGGCAGGTTTGTTCACCACCAACAGGTGATCATCTTCATATTTGATGTCCAGGGGGATGTTCTCCGGCTCCAACTCCAACGGCAGGGGGGGAGGTATTATTACGCTCACAGCGTCACCCGCCGAGAGCCTGTGCGAGGGACGGACCTTGCGGCCATTGACCAGAATGGCGCCCTCCCCCAGCAGGGCATGCGCCCTGGAGCGGGAAAGCTTTTTTATCTGTGAAGCCACGAACATATCCACCCTCTGGTCAGCCGCCTCGGGGGGGACTATGACCGGGCTGTCAGCGCCCGCCAGTTCCATATATGCATTATCACAGCCACGGTCAGCGCCACCACCGCCACAGCCTGGCTGGTAGTGAGCGTCCCGTCAAAAACTGTCCCTCTGGGGTCTCCACGATACATCTCCACCACAGACCTGCCGATGGCGTATAAACCGAGCCACAGCCACCATAACTGCCCCTCGAACTTCTTGTAGGGCCGCAGAGCCGTCAGTATCAGGAACATGGAAAGCTCGTTGAAAGAGTCGTACAGCTGGGTGGGGTGCAATGGCACGCCCATGGGGGCGATGGTCTTAACGTTGGTGAAGGTCACCGCCCAGGGGAGATCGGTCTTAAGGCCATAGCAGCATCCGGCGAAAAAGCAGCCCAGCCTGCCGATGGAGTGGCCCAAGGCCAGGGCGGGCGCGGAGATGTCCGCCAGTTTCCACAGCCGCAGCTTCTTTATTCTAGTCATCACCACCATGGCCACCACGGCGCCGATCAATCCGCCATAAAACACCAGCCCGCCGGTCCATATCTTCAACGCGTCCAGCGGGTGCTCCAGATATTGTGGATAGTTTACTATGACGAAAAAAATCCTGGATCCCACCAGCGCCGCCACCACCACCCAGAAGGCGATGTCGTACATATCGTCCTTGGATATCCCCTCCTGCTCCCCCAGCCGGGCCATCCACCATATACCGGTCAGAAACCCGGTGGCCACCAGAAGGCCATAGGTGTGGAATGTCAGTGGGCCGACAGTCAAAAGTTCAGGGTACATTTATTCTCTATTCCTGTTGTTTCCGCGAAAACGCTTTCATTATACATGCAGGAGAACCTTGATGGCGCCAGGCATCGCCGCAATCCGCATCGCCTCTTCCGCCTGGTCCAGGCTCATCACCGCCGAAACAAGCGGCGCGGGATCCACCGCTCCCTCCGCCAAAGCCCGCAAAGCCTTTGCAAACGGCCCACACCTGGATCCGATCAGGGTGATCTCGTCTATGACAAGTCTGTTCGTATCCAGGATAGCGGGGGAGGCTACGGTGGTCTTCAGAATGATTGTACCACATGGGTGAACAAGCTCCATGGCCCGGGCAAGCCCTTCCGGCGCGCCGGTGGAATCCACCACCACATCATACAGCGCCTTCCCGGCAATCTCACTCTCCAGCGCCGTGGTGGTCGACACACCCTCCAGCAGTCCCAGCTTCTCCCGGCTGCGGCCAATGGAGGTCACATCCACCCCGGCGGCCACCAGAACCCGGACCACCAGCTGGCCCAGCCGCCCTACCCCCAGCACCGCCACCCTCATACCCGGTTGGATATCGACCTGCTCAAGTATCCTAAACGCCGCGGCCAGAGGCTCGGTGAATACGGCCGCCTGGTCGCTCACGTTATCCGGGACCTGGTGGAGGTTTTCCACGGGAAGAGTCAGGTGATCGGCGAACGCCCCATCCTTTCCCACGATGCCAAGGACAGACCTGGCGGGACAATGGTTCCCCCTTCCGGCCTTGCACATGGGGCATGAACGGCACGGGATGTTGATCTCCCCCACCACCCTTTCGCCCACCATCGCAGGCTTGCCGGGCGCATCTTCCACCACCCCCACAAACTCGTGGCCCAACACTCCATCGAAACCCATATATCCCTTTGCGATTTCCAGATCGGTGGAGCAGATTCCCGCCATGGTCACCCGGATCAACGCCTGGCCTTCGCCGATGACAGGACGGGGGAGCCCGGTGACGAGCCGCAACTGGCCGCCTGCCCCCATTACCAGCGCCCGCATTTATACCGGCGCTGATCAGGGGAAGGTGATGCCATCCGCCGTGCGGACAGTTATCGGCGTTTCCTTGCTGGGCCTGTTGGAGCCCGGCTTTAAGGTCTGGATAGAGAATTCCACAATCCCTGTGAAGAGGGAAGTGACGATGTCTCCGGTATACGATTCGCGGGATACCTTTATTGCGGCGATTCTATTGTATGAGTCGAGGTACACATCTATGCCAAGCAGCCTGTTGATATCTCCCGGGCCGATATAGTCCGAATACACACCCCATGTTCCCGGATTGACCAGGCCACCTGGGGCAGGGTGGGATTTGCCAGCGATCCCCTGGCCGCCGCTTGCCCGGAAAGAGGCCGCCTCTCCCGAAGAGCTGGAAGGGCCGGAATGGACGATCCTCAGTTGAGTGATCCTGGCTGTGGATTTCGACAACACGCCTGCCTCAACGGGGCTGACTGCCACAAGGGCCCACACTGTGGCTGTGGCAATTACAGTCACCATCTTCATCAGTTCTACCTCCTGCTGGAAAGTGGCCGGACGCAGGGCCCGGCCACCGGATCGTTTAGTGGTAATACTGCGCCGGGGTCATGGACGCTATATACTCCACGGCCCTGACTATGCACACCCTGATTGCCTTCTCCGCCGGGGTGTTCTGGTACACCCCGATTCCCGCCGGGATGCCGACCCCGCCTACAAATCCGCCGAAGCCGACGAACCAGTCGGTGGATTTACCCTCCACGGTGGTGGCTGCCACCAGACGTCCGGTTTTCGTGTCCACCACCTTGATGTCGATGGCCATGTACGCGTTTTTTCCGCTGCCGCCCAGCCCGAAGAAACCACCACCCGTGGGAACCCCGATACCGGCGGTGACTCCCGCGGAATCATCCTTAAAAGCGGTCACAGCGCCGGTGACCAACAGCTCGGCGCCTTCCATCTGGCCTATGGGGGCGGCCGTGCCCTCCCTGATCCTGCCTGAGGCGCCCAGGTCCTGCTCGGCCATCAGGTCCTGGTGATCCTGCCTGTCCAGCACGATGAACCTGTTGGAGTTGAACAACGATGTGGTGAGCATGTCCGCCAGCCCCTGGCCCAGCTGCCCGTGGCCCTGGGCGGATTTGATCACAAACTTGTTCACCGCCAAGCGCGCTTTCGGGCCGTTGTACTGCTCCATCTGGGCCTGCTGCATAGAAGGCCCTCCAGTGCCGGTGACGACGGCGGTTGGCTCGGTGGACTGGCAAGCGGCGAAGGATACCATAGCCAATGCCAAAACCGATCCCTTTAGAATTTCAATTTTCATGTCAGCCTCCGATATTCTTACGTTCTTCATATTAACAGCCATCCGCCCTCGGCCAAGCTGGTGGTTTTTCTCCTTGCCAGCCGAATAACTCTTCCATAGTCTATTTGTACGGACATCTATATGTTATTGCCAATACCTTATGAAAACAATTAGAAAACCCGCGACCATGACTCAGGCCATGGTGGCCCTTCGCCATGCCGGGGCCAGCGTGGGGCTGGCGCCAACCCTAGGGCGCCTGCATGAGGGGCACCTGTCTCTGATAAAAAAAGCCAGGAGGGATAACGACACGGTGGTGGTCTCCATTTTCGTGAATCCTCTGCAATTCAAGGCAAAGGCGTATAAAGCGTACCCCAGGGATTTGGAGGCGGATATAAAACTGCTTAATTCGGCAGGGGTCGATTTTCTTTTCGCGCCGGGGCCAGAGCAGATGTATCCGGAGGGTTTCGATTCCAGGGTGGAAGTTATTGATCTGGCAGGCAAGCTGGAGGGGAAGTCTATCAGATGGCACTACCGGGGAGTCACCACCGTGGTGGCAAAGCTATTCAATATCATTAGGCCGGATCGCGCTTATTTCGGCCGCAAGGACGCCCATCAACTGGCCCTGATCCGCAAAATGGTGGCGGACCTGAATTTCCCCGTGAAAATTATCGCGGGCCCCACCATCCGCGCCAGGGACGGGCTGGCCCACTCCTCCCGCAACACCCTGCTGACACCCGAGGAGCGAATGGCCGCGGCTGCCATACCAAAGGCGCTTCTGGCTATCGAACCGAAAGCTCGTGGCGGCGGCGACCGAACAGCGCTGACGAGAGAACTGGTGACCATGCTCACAGCCGAGCCGCTGATCAAAGTGGACTTCGCCGCGGTGGTGGACGCGGAGACCTTGGACCCATCTGTGATGGGCGGGAATACCCTGATCCATGTGGCGGTTTTTATCGGCGGCAAACGGCTGACCGATAACCGCTTGGTGGTCAGCCATGGGGTGGACGGCTCAAAACCAGCCAGCCGATAGACTGCCTCCATGCGATTCAATTCCTGTTTGACTTGTTCCAAGCCCACGCAATAGAATGGCGGAAATTTACCCGATGGGCTGAATAATGGAACACCTAAGGTCGCTGGTATTGAATAGCACGTACGAGCCGTTGCAGTTCACTAGCGCCAGGCGCGCCATGGTGCTCCTCCTGATGGGCAAGGCGGAAGCGCTGGAATTCGACGGGTTCCATTTTCGCACCTGCACCGCCAGCTATCGTCTTCCTACGGTGATAAAACTACGGCGCTTTATAAATCGGCCTTATAGAACCCAGGTATCCTTTTCAAAGAAAAACGTGCTGCGGCGCGACAGCCACACCTGCCAGTATTGTGGCGGAACAGGCAGGGAAATGACCATCGACCATGTGATCCCCCGCTGCAGGCAAGGAGAATCCACCTGGGAAAACGTGGTAGCGGCCTGCCGGGAGTGTAATCTTAAAAAGGGAAACAGGCCACTGAATCTGGCGGGGATGCGGCTGCTGCGCCCGCCTAGAAAGCCGAAAAACCTGCTGTTTTCCATAACCCCTGCCAACACTCCCCAAAGCCATGTCCGAAGCTGGACCAAATACCTGACTGGTAACCGATAACTCCACTACGTCAGGGGGGTGGTGGGATTCTTTGATTGAGAAAACCTTTTTGTTAAAAAAAGCTTTATACAACGCTTTCCATGAAAACTCCATCTGTCCTCCAGCCCCAAGACAGGCTTTGGTTGCACTTTCTGACAAAAAGGATCACCCAGGAAAATATTCCTCAACTCCGCGGAAGCAGAGGAGTTATCGATATAGTCTTGGGTCGATGGCGTCCCGCAGTCCTTCGCCCAGCAGGTTGTATCCCATGACTGTGACAAGGATGGCCATCCCTGGAAAAACGGAGAGCCACCACGCGATTTCGATATAGTCCTTCCCCTGGGTGAGGATATTGCCCCAGCTTGGCGTGGGAGGCTGGACACCGATACCCAGAAAAGAAAGGGACGACTCTGTGAGGATGGCCCCGCCCACACCCAGGGTGGCGGAGACTAGCACCGGCGCCAGAGCGTTTGGCATGATATGCCGAAAGATGATGCCAAGGTCCGACACACCGATCGCCCTCGCCGCATTGACGAAGTCGCGCTCCTTCAGAGACAGAAACTCGGCGCGCACAAGCCTGGCCACGCTCATCCAGCTGGTGACGCCAATGACAATCATAATGTTGTATATGCTAGGGCTCAAAAACGCGATGACCGCCAGGATCAGAAAGAAAGTGGGCAGCGTGAGCATGATATCCACAAACCGCATGATCAACTCGTCCATCCAGCCGCCGAAGTAACCGGCCAGCGCACCCAACACCAACCCTATAGCCGTGGCGATCCCCACTGCGACAAATCCCACCGACAGCGAGATACGCGCCCCGTATACCATCCGGGCGAAGACGTCACGCCCCAAGTCGTCGGTGCCCAGCCAGTGCTTGGCGGACGGCGGCGAGAGGATATCCTTTGCATTGATGATCTCCGGTTTGTGCTGAACCAGGAACGGAGCGAAGACCGCGACAAAGAAAAGCCCCGCCACGATCAGAGCACCGACCACGGCCAGCCAGTCGCTCAAAAAGCGTTCCTTGAAAATTCGGCTGAAGGTCCTGGAGGCTTTTTCACTCATAATGAATCCTCGGGTCCACCATGGCGTAGCTCACGTCCGCCAGCAGGTTGGCAAAAAGCGTCAGAAACGCCATGATCACCAGCGACCCCATCACCAGCGGATAGTCCCGGCCCATGACGGCCTGATAGAAAAGCTGCCCCGTGCCGGGGATGGAGTAGATGGTTTCGAAGATCACCGATCCGCCGATGAGCCCGGGGATCGACAAAGCGAGAAGCGTGATGATGGGCAAGGTGGCGTTCTTTAATGCGTGTTTGTATATGACGGTCCGCTCCGGCAGACCCTTTGCCCTGGCGCAGGTCACATAGTCCTGGCGGATCACCTCCAGCATGCTCTGGCGGGTGAACCTGCTCATCCCAGCCAGGCTGGTGAGCGCGGACATGGTGACCGGCAGCAAAAGATGGGTAAAGTAATCCATGATTTTTCCGAAGGGGCTCAAGTTCGCATGGTTCATCGAAACCACACCGGAGATGGGAAGCCAGTCGAGCCATACACCAAACAGGATCATCAAAAGCAGGGCGAACCAGAATGTGGGCATGGAGAATCCGAAAAAGACAAAGAGGCTGGCGATCCTGTCGAAATATGAATATTGATGAGTGGCGGAGAGGACACCGATGGGGATCGAGATCAGGAAGATGATGGCCAGGGAGAGGATGTTGATCAGCAGGGTGATCGGCAACCTTTCCAGTATCTTGTCCAGCACAGGCCGGGCGTCCTGTGAAAAAGAGTCACCGAAATCAAGGACCATCACCTTCTTGAGCCATAGCCAGTATTGGAGATATATCGGCTCGTCCAGGTGATATATCTGGCGCAGCTTGACTATCGACTCGCTGGAGACATTTGGATTTAAATCCGTCATCGCCTGGGTAGGCGAGCCGGGGGCCAAGTGGATGATGGCAAAAGAAATGAGAGTGATGCCGATCATCATCGGGAGGACCATGATCAGCCTGCGGATAATATACGCTCTCATCTTCCCCTGTGGTTTTGTTCAAAGCTGATATTTTAGCAGATTGAGAGAAGGAGGGGGGCTAGGAGCGGGGCAAGGATACAGATGAGGGCGGATGGTGGCATTTTGAAGGAATTATTGGGAGATTTGTTGTGAGGGATAACTATAATCGAAGTTGAATTTATTTCGCAGCATTGATATATTACTGTAATTATTCTACGGACGTAATATCAAATGAAAGAGAAATTTAAAGTCATCAGCGAACTCTCAACTCTTTTGAATAAATTTAATTCCGAAGCTGCTCAATTGCGAATCCTAGATAAGATTCTTCCAGAATTATTTGGGAGTGAGACTGTAGTGGAACAAAAGGATTCTGGAAAACCTGGAAAGAAAAGCGGCCGAAAAAAACCAAACCTGAAAAAGGGAAAAAGTAGCCCAGACGTTACTAAAAAGAAAGTGGGAACAAAAGGCCAAAAAGGGCGTCCCGGTCAAAAAGAACTTCTTATGATTTTAGTCGCGGATGGTTATTTCGATAAGCCGAGGACAAGTAAAGAGGTTGTTGATCATATCAAACATAATCTAGCACACACATTTACGGTAAGCGAGCTTACATCTACTTTCGCAAGACTTACTCGCGACAAAGTTCTTTCTCGCGCAAGGAATGAATCAGGTCAATATAAATATACCAGGACATAATGGAATTAGATTCTGCCCTTTCAGGCATCCCAAAAATATTTAGAAAGAAGATATTAGATACTTACCTCCAGATTAAAGAAAGAAGCAAGAAGGCAATATTTGATTCTTCATTTGATGCAGCTGGCTTGAGTTCAGGAAAGTTTTCTGAGGCTGTATTCAGATATATCCAAAACGAAGTTACTGGCAAATACATTCCTTTTGGAAAGAACATCTCTAATTTCCCAGATGAGTGCCGAAAAATAATAACACATCAGAATGGAAGCATTCCTGAATCCATCAAGATCATCATGCCTAGGGCACTTGTATTTCTGTACACACTTCGCGGGAAACGCGGGATAGGGCATGTTGGTGGTGATATAGATGCAAATCATGTTGATGCTGCTACTATTTCACGAGTTACAGATTGGATAGTATGTGAACTAATCCGAGTTAACCACAATCTTCCAATCGAGGAAGCACAGGAAATTATAAATGCGCTTTCAACGAGGGAAATTCCACATATCTGGAGAATAGGTAACATAAAGCGAGTGCTTACGCCTGGATTAACTTACAAGAAGCAAACATTGTTTCTTTTATATGACGACCAGCAACAAGGCGTTTTATCTGAAGACCTGTTCAGCTGGGTTGAGCATTCTAGGTTCGATATTTATAAAAACAAAGTTCTAATGCCACTCCACAAAGAACGCTTGATTGAATACGACAGAGATTCTGAAATTGTGTATATTTCACCTCTTGGGATGACTGAAGTCCAGAATAAAATATTGCCTGCGATAGAGCGTGGCCACTCCTGATTGTGCAAAACTTTAATCGTTGAGCAAATATGTATAATCCTCTATTCACCTGACAGTCACTCCTCTTTCTTCTTGTACGCTTTCCTTCTGAACAGGTCGCCGCTGCGGCTCACCAGCCGGTCCAGAAACAGCATCCCGTCCAGATGGTCGATCTCATGCTGGGCGGCCCGGGCCTTGAATCCTTCCATCTCATAAGTCCGCCGCTGGCCCATCTCGTCCAGGCATTCCAGCGTGATCTTTTCCGCTCGGATGACGTTGCCGGTGTAGTCCGGGACGGACATGCACCCTTCCCGCCCCACGGCAAAGCCACCCCACTTTGTGATATCCGGATTGATGAGGACCACCCGGCCATTGTTGATTGTATCCTTGCGGGAGGAGACATCCACGATGGCCACCCGTATTGGCGCGGCCCACCTTTTCAAACCGGTGGCGGGGACCACGGAAGACGTGACAATCCCTCTGAAGGCAGGCTCGAACACGCTGACGCTTTCCATCGATGGGCTCAACGCCAGGGGAACAGTATCCACGGATACCGACCGGCTGACCTTCATAGTGAAGTGACGACGGCGCCTGCTTAAGGCGTGTGATCCGCTCCCGGAGGCATGGAAAGGTATGGGCGCGGCAGCCAGCCCAGGAGCGCCGACGTGCGCCCCGTTCACGCGGACTGCAAAGTGGAGGATTCCACTGTTGTCATTCTAAGGCGCAGCCGAGGAAACTAATTCAACACCCCACCCCCGACAACTGGACAAAAAATCCCCCGGACCGTAAAGCCCGGGGGATTGAATTGTAACTAATGGATCACTTACTCCGGGTTACTCCACTACGAAGCTTCTCACTTCCGATTCGAGTTGGCCGTCGCGCCCGTCGTCGGCGATCACTTTCCACTGATAGGCGCCGGGCGCCAGGCTAAGGTTCTCCCTGCACAACGACTCGGCGTCCG
>JAOUMU010000006.1 GCA_029881335.1 Nitrospinota bacterium
AAGGAACTCTCCCGCCGGAAGAGCAGGGGTCTGGATCCCCACGATGATTCTCTGGGCGCCGAGCCGCTGGAGAAGCTGCCTTACATCGTGGTGGTGATAGACGAGCTGGCGGACCTGATGATGGTTTCTTCCAAGGACGTGGAGGACTCGCTGGCGCGGCTGGCCCAGATGGCCCGCGCCGCCGGAATACACCTGATCGTGGCCACCCAGCGTCCAAGCGTGGATGTGCTCACCGGGCTGATAAAGGCCAATTTCCCCGCCCGTATAAGCTATCAGGTGCGCACCCGGGTGGACTCGCGCACTATCCTGGACTCCATGGGCGCGGACACTCTGCTGGGCAAGGGTGACATGCTATACCTCCCGGCCGGCGCTTCAAAACTGGTGCGCATCCATGGGCCATTCGTTTCCGACGAGGAGATTCATCGGGTGGTGGACTACTTGAAGGATCAGAGAAAGCCTGAGTATGACGCGCAGATATTGGAAGCCCGCGAAGGGGACAGCGTCGGCGACGGCGGGGATGGAGGATTCGGCGCCGAGGATATGGATGAGAACTACGACAAGGCTGTTGAACTGGTGGCCCGCACCCGTCAGGCAAGCATATCGATGATCCAACGCAGGCTGCGCATTGGATACAACAGAGCGGCCCGCATCGTGGAGATGATGGAGTCCCAAGGGCTTGTAGGCCCGGCGGACGGGCTGAAACCCAGGGAGGTTTTCATCAAGGAGCTCGATGACGTGGAGAGCGTGAATTAGCTGAACAGCTGTTGCGCTTTAAATGGGAAATAACCGATCGCCAGGCTATTGGCCCATCATGACCCTCTCAAGTCCAGCCAACTCCTCCACGGTGTTAACTCCCAGAATCTGGACTGGGTCGTCTATCATCACCGCCGCCACGCCGCCCCCCCCGGCGGAGGCCATCGCTACTATGTCGGTCAGGTAATACTCCCCCTGGGCGTTGGCTCGGTCGATCCTGCCCAGGGCGCCGAAGACAAACTCCGCGTCGAAGGCGTATATCCCCGCGTTTATCTCTTCCGTGGCAAGCTGCCAGGCGGTGGCGTCCCTGGCCTCCACTATGGCTTCCACTTCGCCTTCCCTGCGAATGATTCTCCCATATGCGCCGGGCTCATCCATCCGGCATGTGAGCAAGGCCACCGCCGCGCCGGTCCGCCTCCGCTCCTCCAGCAGTCTCTCCAGCGTCTCGGGCTTTATGGCGGGCACATCGGCGGAGAGAACCAGGACCACTCCCTTGAAGCCGTAAAAAGCCTCGCCCGCGCAGGCCAGAGCATGGCCGGTGCCCAGTTGCGGCTCCTGGACTGCGAATTCCACTTCCTCGCCAGCCAGCCGTTCCATCACCATCTCCCGTTCATGACCCACCACCGCCACTATCCGGTCCGGCCCCAGGGGCCTTGCGGCCTCTACTACCCACATAACCAGGGGCTTTCCCCCGATCATGTGGAGAGCTTTAGGCAGGTCGGATTTCATCCGGGTCCCTTTCCCCGCAGCCATTATCACAACGCCCAGCTTTTCTGGCATTTCAGTAATTTTCTTCATTTATTCCCCCCGCAGGGCGTCCACTGGATTCAGCCGCGACGCCTTGTACGCCGGCCACCAGCCGAAGAACGCTCCCACCACCAGAGCGGTGGAGTATGCTATCACCACGGAGTCTAGGGTAATGTGAGTGCCCCACTCTGAAAAGCGGCCGACAACGTGGGCCACAGCGGCGCCCAGCCCCACTCCAATAATTCCTCCGATCCCAGCCAGAATTGTCGACTCCACCAGAAACTGCAGCAGGATGTCGGCCCGGCGAGCGCCCAAGGCTTTCTTGAGCCCTATCTCCCTTGTCCGCTCCGTCACGGTGACCAGCATTATGTTCATGATGCCGATCCCTCCCACCACCAGCGAGATGGCGGCGATACCGCCGAGCAGAAACGTGAAGGTGCGGGTCATCTCCTCCATCGATTTAATCATCTCAACCTGGCTGCGCACGTGAAAGTCATCATCTTCCCCCTTATGGATCTTGTGGGTACGGCGAAGCAGTGAGACTATCGCCGCCTCCGCATCCGCCATCGCCTCCTGGTTTTGCGCCTCCACGAAAATATTGCCAACACTGGAGCCACCAAAGAGCCTTTTCTGGTGGGTGGTGATGGGTATCAATATCTGGTCGTCCGCGTCCCACCATCCGGCCTGTCCCTTCTCCTCCATGACGGCGACCACCTTGAAGTTTACCCCGTTGATCTTTATGTAGTCCCCCAGCGGATTCCGGGCGCCAAACAATTTGTCCGCCACCACCTTCCCCAAAGCGGCCACGCGTCTGGCTCCGGCCACATCCCGCATGGTGAAGAAGGCTCCTCGGTCCATCCTGGTCTTGCGCGTCCGCGGATAGTCGGCGGTGACGCCGATAATGTTGGTCCTGGTGTTAAGGTTGTATCTTTTCACCTGTCCGCTCCCCACTGCGGTGGGCGCGACGGATATGACTCCGGCCACCTGCCTTCTTATCAGCTTCGCGTCGTCCAGGGTCAGGGTTTGAGCAGTGGCTGTCCTCACATGCCGTTTGCTCATCAGGCCAGGACGAACGATCAGCAGATTGGCCCCCAGGTTCTCTATGTTTTTACCGATGCTATACTTGGCCCCCTGGCCCAACGCCACCATGGCCACCACCGCCGCCACGCCAATGATGACACCGAGCATGGTGAGCAGCGATCTGGTGAACGCGCCGCTGAGTTCGCGCAACGCCACCTGCAGGATTATCTTGAACACAACCGGAGCCTTTATAGATATAATGCGAAATAATGAATTGTATCAAAGAGGATTGGTTTTTCGTAAACCCAATGTGACAGGAGGCGTACGATGAGAAAACTGGCCATCGTGGGATTGGTCACGGCGGTGATGTTGGCAAGCGGCGTGGCGTCGGCGGATCTGCTGGACAGGATTAAAAACACCGATTTCGTGGGTGGATTAAAATCTCCCCCCGGCGCGAAGGTATATATAATTTCGCCCAAGAACGGAGAGACGGTAAAAAATCCGGTCCTGATCCAGTTTGGATTAAAGGTTATGGGGGTGGCTCCGGCCCAGATCAGGATGGAGAACACCGGGCACCATCACCTGCTGATAAACAAATCTCTTCTGCAACTGGACCTGAACAGGCCCCTGCCCGACAACGATTCCAGGATCAAGCACTTTGATAATGGAGAGACGGAGATGCTGGCCAAGTTTCCTCCAGGAGTTTACAAACTGCGAGCGATATTCGGCAATTTCAACCACATGACCCACGATCCCCCCGTGATGAGCGAGGAGATCACCATAAATGTGGAATAATAAGCGGCACGAGCCTATTTGACGGCGTCCAGCGCGACTCTGGCGGCGCCCAGCAATCCGGCGTCATCCCCCAGCCTCGCCTGGACGATCCGTAAGGATCTGGTGTTTAGAGTATAGGCCCTTGCCAGGGCTCCCTTGCGCATGGGCCCCTTTAGCAGATCAAAGGCCCCGGCCATCCCTCCGCCGATAACGAACCTGCTCAAACCCAGTGAAAGCGCCAATGCTCCCAGCGCCTCCCCCAGTTCCGCCCCGGCCCCCCTCATGATCGCTCTGCAGGCCAGATCACCACTCCTGGCCAGATCCGCCACCATTTTCGCATCCACCATTTCTCGCGCTCCCCGGCATGAGCGGCGCAGCGCGGCGCCCTGTTTGGTATCCAGGATTCGGGCCGCCAGCCGGGCCACTCCGAAGGCTGAGGCGGTGGTCTCCAGGCAGCCGGTTCTTCCGCAGCCACACTTCATGTCGGCCGCGCTCACCGGCAGATGCCCAAACTCACCGGCCATCCCGTTGAAGCCGCGATACACACTGCCGCCCAGCACGATGCCCCCCCCCACCCCGGTGCCAAGAGTCAGCATGGCGAAATCGGGCCACCCTTTGGCGGCGCCGATCCATCCCTCACCGAAGGCGGCCGCATTGGCGTCGTTTTCCAGGAAAAGAGGGAAACCCATGCCCCGGGCCAGGTCCTCCGCCAGCGGAACGTCACGCCAACCGGGAAAATTGGGTGAGCTGGAAATTACATTCCTGGAAAAATCGACAGCCCCGGCGCAGGCCACGCACATGGAAATAGGTTGGGCTTTTTGAGTGGCAATTATCCGCTCTATGGCAGCGCGGACCCGCTTGACCAGTGGTTTATATCCAGATCGTGGGCTGGAATCAACACGGACTCGAGCTATGATGGCGCCATTGGACAAAACCGCCCCCACTCTGGCGCTACCTCCGCCGATATCCGCCCCAATCACGTAGCCTGGTGTGTTCATATGCTTTATAATATCGCAAGCGACTCGCAATCGCCGATTGACGGGAGAATAACAGAAACCAGACTAGCTTGCGGGGGAAAGTTTTTGATGGACAATATTCCAAGAGTTCCCGATGACGATCTTTACGAAGATCTGGACAGAAGCCTGGCGCAAAACAGGGCCAGGTCAAGAAAAAGAAAATCCCTGATTGTAGGTGGCGTGTTGGTGGGTCTGGGAATGGCCTACTATTTTTCCTATGTACAGCCATTGCAGGAGACCAGCTTGTTACAGCCCGCTCCGGCGCCGGTAGTGAAGACTGCCCCCCCGGAAATTGAGCGACCAGCGGCTGAGCAATCTGCTACCGATGATCAGGCCGCCGTTGCGGATGCCGCCGTTGCGGATCAGGCCGAGGCAGAAGAGCCAGCCGGCCAGACTCAACAAACCGAAGCGTCCACCGACGAAGTGCTGGACCCCCGGCAGGTGGATGAAAGGCTGGCGGCTCTCAACAAAATGAATCTTATCAAAGAGGATATGTCCGCCACCAATCCAAAGCCCTCCCCTCCGCCGGTGAGAAGGCTCGATGTCTCGTCGCGGGAAAACCCTGACGGCGCCACCCCAGTGGAGAGCGTCCCTGTGGAGGAGCCATCCCCTGCTGCGGAAGTGAAAATTCCGGAGTCGAGCCCGAGCGCCGACCCCAGCCCCGTGGAAGAACCGGAGGGCGCGCTATACACCGTCCAGGTTATCGCGACAGTAGACGCTCTGGTGGCCCTGGAGACTCGCGACAAGCTGGCCGAAAAGGGACACAAGCCCTGGATCGCCACCAGCCCTGCAAAGCAGAGAGCTTATCGGGTGGAGGTGGGAGTATTTAAAACCATCAGGGAGGCGGCCAGCCTATCCGCCAGGTTGGGCTCGGCAGGATTCCAGAATCGCGCCGCCTACCTTTCCGGAGGGAACATGGTGACCCTGGTCCTCGGCTCGTTCCAGAAAGAGGTGGAAGGAGAAAGACTGGCCAAAAAGGCATCTGCCGCCGGATTTGATGCGCGGGTGAGGCTTCGCTCCGACACGAAGAACATGTATATGGTTCGGGTGGGCAAATTCAAGACGCGCCAGGAGGCCCAGGACGCCATGGTGGAGGTGCGCAAGGCCGGGTTTCACCCGGAGGGGATAACAAAATAGCTGGAGCCGGGAAATGCGAATTTCATTATACTCAGTCATGTTCGCCTGGCTGCTTCTGCCCGCATGGGCAGACGCGGCGGAAATCAGGAACAACGGGAAAATTGATTCCGTGGTGGTCTACTCAGACAGGGCCGCGGTGAGCCGCCTGGTTGCCGCGGAATTCGGCGGCGGGCAGAACACCCTGACAATGGAAGATGTTCCCGCCGGGGTGGACGACAACTCCATTCGGGTGACTGCGACGGCCTCGGCCTCGATAACCATACAGAACGTGGACGTGGCTGTGAAACAACTGGCTGGCCATGCGGATCCGAAAATCCAAACATTGGTTGAGAAGATAGATGCTCTCCAGGAAAAGGGGGAACCGCTAAATATCCGGATGGAAGCCAGAAAGGCTCAGATTGAATTTCTGAAAACCCTGGCCCAAAATCGCGCCAAGGGCGCAGGTAAGGATCTTGCCTCCAGCGCTCCAGTGTCCAAACCCACTCCGCAGGAGCTGGCGGAGATGCTCGAATTGGTGTTCGAGAAACGATTGGGCGCCGAGAATGACATGCTGTCCATCCAAAGGGAGAGGAAAATTCTCAACGACCAGATCGACCAACTGCGACGAGAGCTGGCCCAGACCCAGGGTGTGGGCGCCAGGCGGACCAAAAATATCACTATAACGTTCGCCGCCAGTGGGGCCGGGAAGGGAAAATTCAGGGTGGAATATATGCTGTCTGGAGCCTGGTGGAGCCCGGTGTATGTTGTCCGTGGCGACTCGGAGAAGAAAACAGTGGCCGTCTCCTATGGCGCCAATATCGGGCAGCGCACCGGCGAGGACTGGAATCACGCCAAAATATCGCTCTCCACAGCCCGCCCGGTAACCGGCGCAAAAGCGCCCCAGGCGCAGCCATGGGTGGTGGGCGTGCAGGAGCCGCGGATGTACGCCAAGGATGAGATGTCCAGAGCCGGCAACCAGCCTGCGCGAAAAATGCAAGTAGCATCTCCTCCGGCCAGCGCCCCTATGGAGATGGACAAGCTCGCCTCCGCAGAGGAGGAAGAGGTGATGGAAGGCAAACAGGCTGTGGCGGCGGTGAAGGCCTCCGGCCATGTGGTGAATTTCGAAATCGCCCAGAGGGCCGATATACCATCCGGAGGCGATGTGAAAAAAGTCTCCGTCGCCCAGCTCTCCTTCCAGGCGGAGATGTCATACGTCTGCTCCCCGGCCATGTCCCAGAATGTGTTCATGCGCTCCAAGGCGCTAAACAACAGCGAGTTTCCCATGTTGCCTGGGGAGGTGGCTGTCTTTCAGGCGGAAAGCTTCGTGGGGAAAAGCATGATGGAGACGGTGGCTCCCAGGCAGATGCTGGAACTGGACCTGGGAGTGGATCCTTCCTTCAAGGTGGAGCGAAAGCTTGTGAAGCGCGAAGCGGGGACCGAAGGTTTGATATCCACATCAAAGACATCGAGGTTGATCTATGAAACCGAGATACAGAACTTTAAAAAAAGCAGGGAGACCGTGGAGGTGACAGATCGGCTGCCTCTGTCCAGAGACGAGCGGCTGACCCTTGAGGATGTGGCGCTGAGCCCTAAGCCGGATAGAAGGGATGAGCGAAATATCGTCACGTGGAAGCTGGACATGCGCCCCGGCAGAAAAGAAAAGATCCGGATGGAGTTCACCATGACCCATTCGGCTGAACTGCGCCCCTACGGATTCTAAGGTATGGCCTGAGGTGAGCCCCTGGACCGATGAGGAGCAGGCCAGGTTTTTCCTGACCTCTGTCCAGGCAAGCTTGCCCTCTATGGCGGGATCCGGCCCACTGTCTGCTGATCAGGCAGGGGCCTTCATTCCGGAGACGATCATCGCCTCGCTGTGGAACCTGATGGCGCCCTCTGGCGTCTCAAACTTCCTTACCTCCTCCACGATGGCGTTCATGGCGCTGGCGCGGGATTGTCCGTCCAGCTTTTCCAGAATGGCGCGCACGGGAGCGGCCATCTCTTTCATGTTTGAGATATAGAACTCCAGGGAGGGGAAGCTCATCTGCACCGGGACTGCTTCCTCCGTGGTGTCCACGAACCCGGCTTCCTCCATAAAACCTTTCAATTTCCCAGGCGCTCCCAGGCTGAATGGGCTGGGGGCGGAAGGGTCGGGCGCAGCCGCTTCACCGAAATTATGCAACACCTTCATCGCAATAGTGAATGAAAGGTTCTTCTCTGGCGTGCCCCAAACAGCGGCGGTGAACCGGGCGCCGGGCTTTAACGCGCTATGGACGCCTCGCAACGCGGCAGACACATCCGGCAGGAACATCAGGCAAAAGCGGCTGGTGGCCGCGTCGAAGCTTTCCTTCTCGAATGAGATGGCCCCTGCGTGGCACACCTGAAATTCCACGTTGTCGATCCCCATCGCCTGGGCTCTTCGCCGAGCCACATCCAGCATCTTCTCCGCCACATCCACCCCCACCACGCTCCCATGGGGGCCGACTGTTCTGGCCGCCGCCAGGGCGGGATTGCCCGTGCCGCTCCCCAGGTCCAGGGCTTTATGTCCCGGGCCTATCCCGGCGCGTTCAATCAGCGTCTTGTCGAAGGAGGCGAAGTTGTCTGAAAGCCAGCCGTCATATTTTTCCCAGGCGTCCGCCACGGCGTTCCAGTCGTCGCGTTGCTTGTTCACATGGTCACCGTGATTGTCGCTGGTCATGATGTGGCCTCCTTTGTTGCAGTCAAGCCCCCATTATTGGCTATTTTTGCGAAAAGGTAAATGACGCGGTGGTTGACCCGGCAGGTCTAGAAATAATCAGCAGATGAAAATGGCGCCGTGCTCTGTCAGTTACGCCAGCGATAAGAATTCATAACCTTCCAGCCTCCCTCATGCTACCCTGAAGCGATGAGCAGAAGTGACAGATCACACTGGGCGATGACGGCCGCCCTGACGCTGGCCAGCGCATTGTATGGAATGAATTACGTCTGGGCGCGCTATGTAGACCCAGAGGTGGGCGCAATCCCACAAGTGGGCGCAATCCCTTTATCAGTAATCGACCCGAGCGCGGGCATGATGACATTCGTGGTTCAGGCCTCCTTTTTCACATGGTTGACCCTTTTCATATTTCTGCGGGGAAGACCCAGAAGAAAGCCGTCCATCAGCCACTGGGTGGCCATGGCGTTTAACGGCACTTCCGGGCCAGTCATTCTCACATTGATCCTGCTGGGCTCCAGGCTGGTGACCCCCGCGCTGGCGTCCATCATCGTGGTGTCCAATGTCCTGTTCATAGCGGTGATAGCCCGAGCCATGGGGCGAAAGCGTTTTGTCGGGGCCCAGGTTCCCGCGCTGGTGGCCGGATTTATGGGGGTGGGATGGATCAGCGCCTCCCGGGGTGGGTTCCACGGCGAGGCGCAGGGAGTGGCGTTGCTGACACTGGCGGCCCTGCTGATAGCCGCCGCTACTCTTACCATAGAAAAGCCGATCAAGGAGCTAGGCTGGGCGCCGGTGACCCGATGGGTCTCCACGGTGTCTGTGATCGCGGGCTACTGCGGGCTGGCGCTCTTCTGGGAGGTGCGTATTCTCTCCATGTCCCAGACGGCGCTATCGGCGCTGATGGGGATATTCTCCCTGGGCGCCGCGGGAATACTCTTCAGCATTGGGTTATCCCGGCTAGGCTCGGCGGACACCTCCGTATTCAAGCTTCTGATTCCCTTCTTCTCTCTGGTCTACGGCGCGGCGCTGTTCGGCGAGATACCCGATGTGGGCTCGTTCATGGCGGGATTGATGGTGGTGGGGGCTTTGGTGGTGTATCATCATTCCGGCGTCACGGAGCCGCGAAGGGCAATGGGGGAAGATATCGTCGGCGCGATTCCCGCAGACGGGGTGGAAGAGCAATGCGCCGACTGAGGCGTACGCCCATGGCGCCCTAGCGAATGTTCATCGAACCCCAGGTACGCAACCTGTTGGACATGCACTTGAGAATCTCCAACGAGAACTCTGGCCGTTCTTTTACCAGTTTCAGGAAACGGTCTCTGGATATCTCATAAAGCTTGGCGCCGTCCTTCCCGGCCCTGGCGGTGGCGAACCGTTTGTTCTCCTCGATCAACGCCATCTCCCCCAGTATCTCCCCTTGGGGAATCATGGCGAAGAGCCGTTGATTGTGATAAAGATGTACGCTTCCCTTTTGTACAATGAAGCACTTGTCACCCCAATCACCCTGGGCGAAAAGTTGTTCGCCCGGTTTCAGATCCCTCTCCGGCGCCATTACCGTGTACATTTTGAACATGATTCCCAGCCTCCATGGCATAAATGTTAACGGTTATCGCCAGTCGACGCAATAAATAACCGTCTCCTATCAATACACTATTGATCTTGATGGGGTTCCGATGATCCTTTCTCCCGGATGATCAGGGGGCTGACCTGAATGGTGACAGTGAACACCGCCCCCCCCTCTTCCCTGTTGCGCACCATGATGGCGCCCTCATGCAGGGTCACCAGTTGTTTTACCAGAAACAACCCCACACCCAGCCCTTCGGATTTGCGGCTCAACCCTCCATCTCCCTGTCGGAACAGGTCGAAGGCCACCTCCTCTAATAACCCATTTTCACCAAAACCCTTTCCCCGGTCCGCCACTATGATTATCATGCTGGTGTCGTTATGGGATACGCGCAGGTCCACCTGACCCCCGGGTGGGGAAAACTTGAGCGCGTTGCTCAAAAGCTCCAGCAGGATGCCTCGGAGCACGTCGTAATCCAGCAGTACGTTTGCGGATTCCGCCTCTATCCGGCAGTCAATGTTGACTTTTTTTCCATTCCTCTTCTCCGTGAACTCATCCACGACCTCCGTGACCAGGTCGCGAATGTTGACAGGATTCAGTTCCAGCTGGCGTTGTTCCGACATCAATGTGGACAGGGAAGTGAGCTTTTCCAGGTTATCGAAAAGTTCTGTGGCTCTGCTCCTGATAATTCCCACCATTCTGGCGCTGGCTTCCCCGCCGGAGTTCTGTTTTTCCAGGATTTCGGAGAAACCGATAATGTGGTGCAACGGTGTGCGAAGTTCGTGTTGGAGCAGATTCAAAAAATCGGTTTTCAGTTTATCGGAGGATCTGGACAGGGCAACCTCGTTCCGGAGTTTTTTCAGGCTTTTCTCCGCCAGGCTTTCCAGCATAGTCATCCGCCTGGAGATTACTTCCTGCTTATCCTTCACCTGTTCGCTCAGCAGGCGCAGATGGTCGGTGAGAAGACGAAGCGTATCGTCCTGGGGAGGGTCGAATATGAGCAAATCATCACCCATCTTATGGTTTCGTACCCTCTCCGCGATTTCCAGCACTTCCTGCTCCACCCGATTTTTACGATCCACCAGTGGCCGCAGAAACAGGGGGAGAAAGACTAAAGTTATAATCTTGCCTGCCTCCAGTGGCCATTGGGGGGCCGGACCCACCTCTCCCCTTCCGGTGAGCAGGTAAAGCGCCAGGAAGGATGAGTAGACGCCGGTGGATAGAAGGATGGCGTATGCCGCGAATTTGTTGGTGAATCTGGCGGTGGCCTCCATCGGCACCATCAGGAAGCCGAAGAAGATAGGGGAGAAGGGAAAGTTATCGAGCCATACCCCAAAACCTGTGGCCACGCAATCGAGGGTGGTGAGGAAATAGATCCGCGTCTCACTTTGGGCGGCGCGCCGCATATAGAAATAAGCCGCCGCTTGGCCGGAGTAGTACACCGCCGCTAGAATCCCCACAGGGAGTAACGCCTCCACTCCTCCTGCGTGCCGCACAGCTACCAGCCATAGAATACAGGCGGTTGAAAGAAACAACCTGCTTTTCAGCTGCTCCGGTTCGTTTGCCTTTTTCCCGGCGCCAGCGAGAGCTGCGGCGTCGTAGGGCTTCCCCCCCGCGCGAATGTCCATAAAGTTCTCTTGCGAATTGCCAAACCAGGTGGAATCTCATATATACTAACTCAACTGAAATTTGAATTGTCATGAAATCGGCCAAAAACGGCGCTGGCGCAAATCCGCGCTCTGGTCGGCCACACAAGGGATAATATGGAATACGAAGCGGTAATTGGACTGGAGACACATGTCCAGCTTTCCACTAAATCAAAAATATTCTGCTCCTGCTCTACCAGGTTCGGCTCGGAGCCGAACGCTAATACATGCCCCGTGTGCTTGGGGATGCCAGGCTCGCTGCCTGTGCTCAACCGCGAAGTGGTTCACCGCGCCATAAAGGTGGGGCTGGCCGTGGGTGGCAAGATCGCCGAATGGACCAAGTTCGACAGGAAGAACTATTTCTATCCCGATCTGCCGAAGGGGTACCAGATATCCCAATACGACCTGCCCATAGTGGTGGGCGGAAAGATGGATATCGTGGTGGAAGCGGGCCACAGGACCATCGGCCTGACCAGGATACATATGGAAGAGGACGCGGGAAAGCTGATCCATGGCGAGAATCTGGGCGATCCCTCGTCCAGCTATGTGGATCTGAACAGGGCAGGAGTTCCACTGCTGGAGATTGTTTCTGAGCCTGATATCCGCTCCTCCGAGGAGGCGCGGCGCTACATGGACAAGCTGAAAACCATTCTGCAATACCTGGAGGTCTCCGACTGCAACATGGAGGAGGGCTCCCTGCGTTGCGACGCCAACGTATCCGTCCGCCCGGTGGGTCAAAAGGAATTCGGCGCCCGAACGGAAGTCAAAAACGTAAATTCCTTCCGCTTTTTGCAAAAGGCTATAGACTTCGAGATCAAGCGCCAATGCGCCTTGCTGGAGGAGGGAGGCTCGGTGATCCAGGAGACTCGCCTGTATGACGAAAAGAGCGACAGGACCATCTCCATGCGGAGCAAGGAGGAGGCTCACGACTATAGATATTTCCCAGATCCGGACCTGGCCCCCATGGTCGTCGGTGATGAATGGGTGGAAGAAGTCCGCGCCGCGATGCCGGAGCTGCCGGACGCGAAAGCGCGGAGGTTCATGTCGGACTACGGCTTGCCGGAGTATGACGCCCTGGTGCTGTGCGCCGCCCGCGCCACCGCCGATTATTTCGAGGGGGCGGCCAGGGGCGCCAAGAGCCCAAAGGTGGTGTCCAACTGGGTGATGGGTGAAGTTCTGCGGGTGGTGAAGGAAAAAGGAGCGACGCCGGATACCATTCCCGTGACACCGGCCATGCTGGGCAAGATGGTTGGGATGATAGAGTCTGGCGCCATCAGCGGAAAGATCGCGAAAGCCGTTTTCGAGGATATGGCCACCTCCGGCAAGGATCCGGAAATGGTGGTGGAGGAAAAGGGGCTTGCCCAGATCACCGATACTTCATCCATCGAGGCGGAAGTGGACAAAATACTGGCCGCCAACCCCTCTCAGGTGGCCGACTACAAGGCTGGCAAGGAGAAGCTGATCGGGTTTTTTGTCGGGCAGGTGATGCGAGCAACCCGAGGCACGGCCAGCCCTGACATGTTGAATAAAATACTGAAGGAAAAATTGAAGTAACCGTAACCTTATGACCCTCCCCCCCAACAATCCCCTGGCCTCCATCCTCCCCTTTGATCCGGAAGGCCGACAGGTGGGGCGTGTCATTGCCCACCATGGCAAGGTGGTGCGGATCGTGTCCACCGAAGGAGAGGTGGAATGCAAAAAGCCCCACCGCCAGGAGTGGGTGGTGGGGGACCTGATTCTGTTCGAGAAGGGACGTCCGCGGACGCTATTACCCCGCGCCAGCGAACTGGCCCGCAAAAGCCCGGGTGGGGGGGAGGATGTGTTGGCGGCGAATATTGACCTGATGTTGATCGTAACCGCTGTGGGCGAATTGTTCAAAAAACCGCTGATCGACAGGTTCCTTGTGGCCGCGGCCCATGCCGGAGTCGATTCGCTGATCGCGCTGAACAAAACGGACTTGCCCGGCGCCGAAAATGATATTGAAGCTCTGGCCGAGTACAGTTACCACGATTTTCATGTTATCGCTCTCTCCGCGGTTTCCGGCCTGGGGATGGAAAAGCTGGCTGCGGCGCTGGGCGGAAAGCTGTCTGTCATGGTTGGGCAATCTGGCGTGGGAAAGACATCCATCCTCAACCGGCTGATTCCCGACATGAACCGAAAGATCGGCGGCCTGAGCCGGGCCACCGGCAAGGGAAAGCACACCACCTCCATGTCACTGACGGTTCCCTTGCCCGATGGCGGCGCGGTGATAGATTCTCCTGGTATCCGCCAGTTCGCCCCCACGGGGCTGGAGCCGGATGATCTGGCGCGTCATTTCCCCGGGCTGGAAAACCTGGTGGGGGGGTGCAAGTTCCGCGACTGTACGCACGAATCCGAGCCGGTATGCGCCGTGAAGGCCGCCGTGGAAGAGGGGAAGCTGTCCGGCGAGCGGTACGAAAGCTACCTTAGGATATTGGAGTCTATCCGCGATGGCCGGGAGCAGGACTGGTGGCGCAGGCCGGAGAAGTGAGCCCTTGGGGGAAGGATCACTGCTTCGGCAGCAACGGCATAAGCCTGCTGATCAGTTGTTCAGGATCCACAGGCTTTGCCAGGATGCAAAGGGCCCCCAGACCCAACGCGTTGCGCTCCAGTTCCTGGTCTTTTTCCATAACGCCATAACCGGAAGTGGCCACGATTACCGGGATATCCTTGGTTACCGGATCGCTTTTTATCTGGTTCAAAAGCTCCATCCCGGTCATTACAGGCATCTCCACATCTGTAATAATAACGGCGGGCCTGGCGAATTTGAGTATCGCCAAGGCGGCCTCGCCATCCCCCGCCTCTATAATGGGTATGTTGACCGCCTGCATGATAGTCTCCTTGATCATATCCCTTTGGATATCCTGATCGTCCACCAGCAACGCCACATGCTGGGCGATGGGGAAGGTGACGTGGAACCTGCTGCCACCCCCTTCGGCTGGTTGGTAGGAAATATTGCCGCCATGGGCGTTCATTATCTCATGGCAATATGGCAGCCCCAACCCGGCCCCCTTTTCCCCCGCGGTGCCTGGGGTGGAGGTCTTGACCTCGTGGCGAAACAGGTTTTCCAGCAGCCCTTCCTCCACTCCCTTGCCGTTATCGGAAAAGACCAGTGAGCTTTTTTGCGCATCATCCATGGCCACCTTCATCCGTCCTCCCGAATGAGTGAACTTTATGGCATTGGAGATAAGGTTTGAAAATACCTCAACGGCCAGATCCCGGTCCGCCAGCAGTTGCATGTCGTTAGGTGTTTCGTTGATGATCTCGATTTTCTTTTCCGTCGCTTGCCGCCCCAGGCTGGCGGCCGCCTCTTCCACCGCGTCCCTGGCGGGGAAGAGTGTCAGGATAGGCGTAAGCCTGCCGGACTTGAGGCGGGTGATATTAAGAAGCTGGTCTATCATGCGCAGCATCCTCTCCGCTGCGTTGGCCGACCTGCGGATGAAGTCATCCCTTTTGCCGGATTCAAAATGGGGATTTTCCAGTAACGCGTTCTGGAAACCCTGGATGGCGCCCACCGGGGCTCGCAGATCGTGAGAGACCAGCGCCAGGAACTTTTCCTTCAGCGCGGTAGCCGCTTCGGCGGCGTCCTTTGCGTTTTTCAGCTCCACGGTGCGCTCCTCCACCTTCGCTTCCAGCTGCATCTTCGACTCAAACAGGGCGCGTCTGGATTCCCACTCGGCGTCTTCCTTCTCCAGCCGCAGGATCTTGATCTTGTCCGCCAAAGCGAGCGAGAGGAGTATGGCGTCGATCACCAGGCCCATCTCCATGGAGCGCTGGGAAATGATGCTGGAAGGGTACAGCCCCATGACAGATCCCATGGTAAAGAGTATCCCGAACATGGAAAAGGACCATGCCAGGACGAAGAACCTGGCGGCGCGGACATTGTTCCTGTACGCCATCACGCCGATGATGGCCTGCATCAGGGGAAACACCATCGCAAGGGCCGTGCAGCTGAAGCTTATGAAGAACTGGCTTTGCATGGCGAATCCTGATGCCACCGACAGAAGGATGAAACCCTGGAAAAAGGTGAGGAATTTATGGGTGCTCGGCAGGGTTTTGAATGTTCCCAAAAACCGCTTGGCGAAAACTATGGCTAAGAACATGGAAGTGTGCCCCGTGGCGAAAAGGATCAGAGACTGGAACCTGGGGCTGTCCGGCCAGAAATATTGGAAGGAGCTGCCGGAGTAGGTGAATATCATGAACAGCAGGGAGGATATGTATATCACATAGTAGAGATAATTCTTGTCCCTAAGAGCGAAAAAGAGAAAGAAATTGTAGAATAACACCGCCAGCAAACAGCCGTATATCACGCCGAAATACATGGCGAATCCCAGATTGTGGATGTCGAACGTCTTCTCTTTCCACAATGTCATGGGGAGCTGGATGGGGTCTTCGCTCTTTACGCGCAGAAGCAGAAGCACTCTCTCGCCCGGCTCCAGATCCACTTTGAAAATAAAACGGGGATTTGCCACCTCCCGGTGAAAAAAAGGGTACATTTCTCCTGAATGCCTGGTCTGCATATCGCCGTTGCTCCGGACAACTGTCAGGTCCAGTTGGTCGATCCAGCTAGATATCTGTTGTAGGATCATCGGCTGAGGGGCCGCCGTGTCGTTGACTACTTCGACGCGAATCCAGATGGTGGAATTGGTAAAACCCAGATTTGGCACATCGGATTCCAGCGAAGAGAAATGAGCGCTGTGTGGAACAACCAAAGCTTCGCTGGCGGTGATGGTTCCGCTGGGGTCCTTCATGATGTCCGCATAGGTCCCCACCATGTAATGGTCGTTGATATCGTTGATCTTAAGGATCGGGGCGGATGACGCGGAGGTTGGGAGGAAGAGGATGAACAATAGATACGAAATATGGCGCCTTCCCACAAGAATCCCTCGCATAACGTGTATCAACAGTAAGTACCAAGCGCGGATAAATACTATCATTTTTTTCAGGGTGGCAAGTAACATTTTCCCCTCCCCCGGTGATATAGCCGATGACCGCCACCTTTCCGCCCGGGGGCCGGCGTGATATAATCGGTCCATGAGCAGGCCCCTTAAAAAATTTCTGTTATATTCAGCGGCGGCCCACATGGTTTTTTCCGTGTTGGCCGGCTTTTTCATCATTCAGGCCGACGCCACGCCCGCGCCTATCAGGGTTACGCTGTTGAGGGCCACAAATCTCGATAACCAAACGCTTGACTCTGGAAGGATAATGGAGACCCCGGCGCCCCCCAGGGAGGAAAATCCCTCGGAGGCCGATATCCTGTCCCGGTGGGACGCCACCGCCCATAACCCGGAAAAGGGAAGGACCAACCGCGCGTCCCAGGATTCGATTCCCAGGGAGAGGGTGAGCCCGCCTGCGCCGTCGAAAGAAAAATCCAAAATAGAGATCACTCCCAAGAAGCCATCTCCGCCGCCTATGAACGTGGCCGCCATCCCTCCCGATAAATCAAAACCGACCCGGGCAAAGGAAAATGCCGTCAACGTTTTTTCCGAATCTGAGTCGAAGAAAAAACTGGAGACGCAGGCGGAACGCTTTTACGAAAAGGGGAAGGAATCTGAATTGGAGAAGCGCGCCGCAGTCAGTTCCGCTGTCACGGATAATCCGGGCAAACCGAGGGAGGAGCCGGAGCGGCTCTCCGGGATGGATGGCGCCCGGAGCTCCGATATGGAAAATTACGCTTCCACCGCCACCGGAGACATCGTGGATATGGGGGACGAGGCCGTGGTCTCTTTCAACACCCGCGCGTTCGAATACGCCGAATATTTTACGGGGATCAGGGCGGCGGTGGACCGGATGTGGGAGTATCCGGAGGAGGCGATATTGGGGGGATGGTCCGGCAAGGTGCGGGTGGTGTTCACACTGGCTGAAGATGGGCAGTTGCAGGGTGTGCGAGTGCTCAAATCCGCCGGGTACAAGGCGCTGGACGATTCGGCGCGAATGGCGCTGATAGCCGCCGGTCCCTATGCTCCTTTCCCTTCCGGGCTGGACAAGAAACGTATCCATGTGGTGGCGGAATTCGCCTATCAACCCTCGTTCCATGCGCTAAGGTAGACGCGAGAGGGTGGTTGTCTGTTTTTGAGCCACCAGGTTGGGATGGGGATTGCGCCCCAAATCCTGCCATCCCCCCCGCCGGGTCCGCCGCCAGAAGAGCGAGCGAATGTGAGCGCCATTTCTCCTATTCCTTATTGAAGCATATCCCGAGTGTTGTAAATTCTGTTGAGAAAACCGACGCGTATTTGTATACTTAGACAACTGTCGAATAATAGCTAGGTAACCAGGGATGATTAAAGCGCGAAAACTGGCCAAAATAATGAAGGCGCTCTCCAACGAAAACCGGCTGGCCTTGTATCTTGAGATCGCAAAACAGAAGGAATCGAACTTCGAGGCGCCTCGCTGCAACGTCAGCCACATCGTCAAGATGTTCCGGCTCACCGCCCCAACTATTTCG
Source organism: Nitrospinota bacterium (assembly GCA_029881335.1). Classification (GTDB taxonomy): domain Bacteria; phylum Nitrospinota_A; class UBA7883; order UBA7883; family UBA7883; genus JAOUMU01. The sequence goes on from JAOUMU010000006.1 coordinate 17,789, forward strand.
CATCACCTGAAGGAACTCGTCAACGCGGACCTGATCACCACTGAGAAGCAGGGGAGGTATCTGGTGGCCAGGATCAACATGGAGACCTTGGCAATGGTGACGAAAACGTTGTCCGGGATCGAAAACAAATGGGAGCGCTAGGAATGGCGAATCCGGGATGGCGTAATTGAATATGGGAAAGGTAAAACTAATGGTTTCATCCGCCTTTGCGATTGCATTCACGGTTCTGGTTCTTACGGCTGTCCATGGCGCGACATCCGACGACAAGCAGAGTACGCGCATAAGAAGCTCTCCCCAATGGGAAGACGGCCGGTTTGTAAATCCGAACGGTCTGGAAGTAAAGTTGCTCAGTTGGGAGGCCTTGAGCGTGACCATCGATTATCTGCTGACTATACGCAAGCGCAAGGAAGCCCGCCCGGAAAAACCGGTTCCCACTGTCAAAATCGATCCAGCTGAATGGACAAATACCGATCCGAAACGGTTTGATTACGCCTGGCTTGGCCATGCAAGTGTCCTTGTTGCGCTGGAGGGGAAGATAATATTGATTGATCCTGTCTTCGAAAAGCGGGTGTCTGCGGTATCGTGGTACGGCCCCGAACGTTTCTTCCCTCCCCCTATGGATACCTCCACATTGCCGGTCATTGACGCGGTGGTCATCACGCATAGCCACTACGACCATCTTGAAGAGCCAACAATCAGGACACTGAGCAAGGCAAATACCATTTTCCTGGTCCCCCTCGGAATTGGGTCGATACTCCAGAAGTGGGGCGTAGATCCGGAAAGGATCACCGAGTTGGACTGGTGGGAGTCGTACAAGCTGGATACAGTGACGTTTCATGCCACCCCCGCAATACATTCTTCCATGCGAGGGATTTGGGATTTCGCTCAACAGCTGTGGTGTTCATGGGCCATCACGGGCGCCTATAGAAGGTTTTTCGTCAGTGGCGATTCCGGATATTACGAAGGATTCACCGAAGTGGGAAAGAGGCTTGGCCCATTCGATGCGGCGTTCCTTAAAATCGGATCCTACAGCGATGCTGGAGTGTGGCGAAAAGGGCATATGACACCGGAGGAGGCGATCCGGCAGGCGATGGATATCCGCGCTGAAATGGTTGTTCCATTACATTGGGCCACCTTCGATCTGGAGCTGTATGACTGGCACGATTCCATTGTACGTGCGGTGAAGGAAGCCGCGGCAAAGGATGTGACGCTGGTCACACCGATTCCGGGCCGAAAAATGTCGGGGGAACAGAGAGATGTCGATACCCGCTGGTGGAGGGATTTAATAACATCGAAATAGATCCCCATGGAACTTATACATCCATGCCAACCGGCGATCCTCTTTTCTACTCACCTGGCTCCTGGGGGTGGTAAATGACCGAGGCCCGGGGTGTGAGGCGCCCAGGCCCCTCACAAGCCATGCCCTTGTTCAAGCCACCTCACTCTATAAGTTCCCGCAGCGCGGCGCCGGGGTCGTCGGTTTTCATGAAAGCGGAGCCTATCAGGAATCCGTCCACTCCCAGGCTTGCCAGCCGACCCAGTTGCCCCTGGCCCGATAGCCCGCTTTCGCTGACAAGCGTGACGTAGTCGGGAATCAACGGCGCCAGCCGTACAGTGCTCTCTATATCCAGGTCCAGCTCCGGCGAGCGGAAGTCGCGATTGTTTATCCCCACCAGCGGTGGCTGGAAAAATCGTGCCATCTCCCACTCCGTCTGGGAGTGAACCTCCACCAGCAGCTCTATCCCCAATTTTGCGGCCATGTCAAAATATGGCGCCATCTGCTCCCGCTCCTGGAAGAGGACCGCCATCAGCAACACCGCGTCCGCGCCCAGGGCCGCCGCTTCCGCCACCTGCCATGGGTCCACCACAAAATCCTTGCGCAGCACCGGGATGGAGACCGCTTCCTTCACCATCGGGAGGTAAAGCGGTGATCCGAGGAAGAAGCGCTCCTCCGTCAACACGGAGAGGCAAGCGGCGCCAGCGTCCTGATAGCTTCTGCCGATGGCCACCGGATCGAATCCTGTCGGAAAAAAACAATGGGAAGGGGAGGAGCGCTTGATCTCAGCGATGATCTTGAACTCGCCGGAGATCCCGCCAAGAGCCTGAGCGAATGGACGGTGGAAAGCGGCCTTCCGCTCGGCGGCCTCCAACAGCGCGGGCAAGGGGTAGATATCCTTCGCGTGCCGTACCAGGGTTTTTTTGTTATCAACGATCCGCTGCAGGATCGGGCTTATGTTCATGGCAGGCGCTCCCTGGCGCCAGATGCGACGACGCAAGTTCTGTCGCTGGCAGTCGCGCCCTGTTTTTCCGTTGGCGTTTCATGCCGCGGGCCAACTCTCATCCAGTCGCCCCATGTTAGAGTCGAAAACATAGACCTCCACAAAAATCGAAAGCATGGCCGAAAACAACCGGCCCCATCCATCCCTCACGGAATTACATTATACACGAGCAACAAGTATCAGCCTGGCAGCAGGGGTTTTCATGGCCGTGGGTGCCTGGGAAGGAAATGCCATCCGAAGCCTGAAGAATCGCGATCCGCCAGGATTATAGAAAAAAATGACTTTCAAAGGAAGGCGATGCAATTTTATTGAATATGCTTCGAGTGGAAAAGTTGCAACCATAATTGAATGCAATAAATATGGGCTGGCGTAACATATTAATATTAAAAGGGAAATATTCGCCAATATTGCTTTCTATTGCTATGACAGCCTTGGGAGGACCATGGGAAAAAATGACCACGAAAATAATTCGAAGCATGTTTTAAAAAATTAGTTGTAATTAGATGTAAATATCACTACAATATAAGATAACTTAGGAAAACAGAGTTTGCGCTTAAGGATATTCGAAGCCAGTTAGTTTAATTTGATTCTATTGAAGACTGACTATCAACGGAAGAATCGTTGGGTAAGAGAAAACAAATAAGTCTGGAGCTGAAGAATCCCCGATACGCGGACAGGGATCTTAAAGAGCATCTTAGCGAATTTATTTTATACGCCAAGTATGCCGGGATCGACCTGCGGGAGTTCCACAAAGGTATCGCGGGAGCCAGGCTTGACCCCGGTAACGAGGGGCCGGAAATGGGTTACGGCGGAAAGTTGGTCGTGGAGACTGACAGAAAGACCGCTGATGATATAACACGTTTGATCGAGATGTATCCTGTGTTCTCTGCATGGGATATTAGGTTTTTGGAAGTGAAGTTGTCAAAACCCTCGAAGAAATCAAAACCATTAGAGGAGAAAACAATGGCTGTTAAGAAAACCGCTGCGAAGAAACCTGTCGCCAAGAAGAAACCGGCTGCAAAGAAATCTGTCGCCAAGAAGAAACCGGCTGCAAAGAAACCTGTCGCCAAGAAGAAACCTGTCGCCAAGAAGAAACCGGCTGCAAAGAAATCTGTCGCCAAGAAGAAACCGGCTGCAAAGAAGAAATCGGCTGCTAAAAAGAAGGGAAAATAGCGATCCGAAAGCAACCTTGACCGTGCGGGAATGCCGTGTGGTGAGGGTTTAATAAAAATATCGCGGTTTATCGGCTGGGCGCATGGTCCAGCCGATTTTTTTTCACTTTCCCCCTCCGGGACAACATATCAGCAGTCGAGGTCTATAGTTTATTGCCTGAATCCTCCCTGCTCCTGTTATACATGCGGCGGCTGAACGTGCGGGCGAACGCCACCATCTCCTCCTGCGAGCTCACCAGGCTCACGTCACACCCGGCTTCGGTCATTCGCTTTATTTCCGCGGCGTATGAACTGGGGCTATACAGGTTCAGCACGAAAGTGCCACCTCCTCTGCACTTTTCAAGCGCTTCGGTGATTATTTCCCATCCGTTCCTGACTTCCTTGAGCATATGAAATATATCCTGATCGGTCACTATCAGCAGATGGACAGGACGCGGCGGCCTTTTTCCGTTTTTAAGGAAAGTCTCCTCCAGTCTTTTCACGCCGTAGGAGTATCCGGTTCCCAGGTAGCCGGTGAGAAGTCTTAGCACATCCCTCTCGCTTCGGATAAAACCATCGGTCTGAGTGTATCTCCCCGGCTCCCCCGATAGGCACGCCATCACTTTGGCCCCGGCCCGCAGCGCGGACATGGCCACGATAACTCCCGCCAGAGCCGGGTATGAAAGAGAAAATTTTGGGTTGACCATGGAGCCGGAGCAGTCTATTCCCACATAAAGGTCAGTGGGGATCTTTTCCGGTGACGATCCCTCCGAGGTCCCGTATGTGCGCTGATAGGTGGTGACGCCAGGGATCACCACCGGGCTTCTGATTATGGTCTCCATCCAGTCCAGCTCCTGCGCCGGCTGGCCCACATCCCAAAGCTCCAGCCCCTCGGGGATCGGGTCGGCGGCCTGGGGCGCCATCCTGGCAGGGAAGGGGATAAGGTACGGCAGCGCCCGTTCCCGGTAATAGCGGATGATCAGATCGTCCTCCTTCAGGCCGGAGGCGATACTTTTCATAAGCTCCTTATATTCAGAGGGAGAGCGATAATTGTTCTTTTTTCCACCTATAGTGGCTTTTCTGCCAGTGTTTGGCGCAGTCGCGCTCTCATCTCCCTGCGCCTCGTCGAATCCGGAAAGGACTGGGTCGTTGGCTGGATGGATAGCGCCATCGAACTCCTCCGGGTCTATCTCCACCAAGCCATCGGGGATTTCTCCCCCGGCGCCCGCTTCCCTGGTATCCATGATGGGGATGAAAATTGCGGTCTGCCCGGCAATTCCACTCTCCACTATATATGGCGCCAGCAAAGCGGCGAATCTTCCGACGCCGTCCAGCCAATCCTTCGAATAGGCGCGGATCACTCTTGCGCCCAGTTGGGCGTCCACTATCAGCCCCTTGTCTTTGGCGGACACATCCGCCAGGGTCCCCGGGGGGAGGCCCCAAAGGTTTTCATATATCTTCATGTACAGGCCCCAGAGACGGCCTGCGTCACCCTTCCTCAATATTCTATAAACACCAGCCATGTCCAGCTCTTCAGAGCGCTGAAGCCTGTCGTTGATCAGCAAGTCGGTATAAAGGTTGGCCACGAATCCGGCCTCGTTGCCATGCGTGGGCAGGCACGCGCGAATCCTGGCGATCAGCAGGGCGTTGTCACGCAGGTCGGCGGGAGCGTAGACATGGTGGCCTATTTCGTGGGCCAGGATCTCCGTGGCAAAGCCTTGCAATCCCAGTTCTTCCACCTGGCGCAAGCTTATCACCACCGCATGATCATCCAGTCGTATCATGGCGAAGGAGCCATACAGCCCCTCGGCTTTTTCCTCTTTCTTGTAGGTTAGCAGCAGCGGCGGCGTCAGTTTTGTAAACCGGCTCCATGCGTCAAGCGCTCTGGGCCAGCGGGCCAACCATTTTGCCTTCAGGTTTTCCAGAGGCGAGGGGCCGGATAAAAACATATCACGGCCGCCTCAGGGAAAAAAGAAACACCTTGTGGCTCACTTTCAAGGTTATGGCCAGGGTGGTTCCATCCCAGGCCCAGCTTTTTGTCTGGGGGCCGCCCACGGCGTTGGGAAAAACACTTTTGACGAACCGGACGGTTTCCTTATCTGGTTTTACGACGCCAGACTGTGGCTCGGCTGGCTCTCGCCGTTTCACCACAGCGCCAAACCTGTCGGCGAAAATTATGAAATCGGCGATGTCATCCCTGGCGGCCAGGGAGTCCTGGTCCTGGTAGACGGTGGGAGGGGCGCCGAAGGGGCCGCCGAATCCGGTGAATCCGCCTATCACCGCCACAGGTTTCCTGGTTTTTTTAACTGTGTGATCGTCTTCTTCCCCCGGGGTCCATTTGGTGGAGAGCCGTTCCATAAGTTCATTTCGGTTTGCCGCGCCCTCCCTATGGAAAATGTGCAGGGCCAAATCCACCGGCATCGTCCGCGCCAGCTCCAGCGCGCCAGAGCGGAAATGGGCCATGCCGCAATGCCAGGAAAGCGCTATACCCGCGTCCAGCAATCCTTTTGGGGTTTTGGCCACGGTGGCGGCCATCTTCATCCTTTCCACCCACTCCTCCGGCCGGGCGGAGGGCTCCGACTCCATCGCCAAGGCGGCGTTGATCAGCGATCCTGCCACCAGCCTCGGATTCTGGGCCATAAACGGCGCGGTGGCGGGCAAAAGCTGGCGAAACACCATCTCCGGCAAGCGGTAGCGCGAATGAAGTCCCACGTATCCGGCGCTCATAAGCTCCAGTGATATTTCAAACAATTCCTCCACCACCCTGTTGACGGAGGAAGGATCGTGAGCGGCCACCGCATCCACCAGCGTACCCATGTTCTCCATAAGATGAATGCTGAACTCTTTCGGATCCACGGGCCGACGCAACGCCTTTGTGTGATGCTCATACCGGGCGTTGAATCTCTCCCGCCCCCATTCCAGGGCCTGGGCCAGGGGTGATGATGCTTGCATCGCTGATGCTTGCATCGCTGATGCCTGCATCTCTGACACGGGCGTCGTGGGCGCGGGATCGGATTCCTGGGCCAATTAAACCTCCCTTTCTTCAGTCATGCGTATCAAAGCGGGGAGCGCCCGCCGGAGATATTCACCTGTTCCACTGGAGCCATTTGAGGTAGTTGCTATATCGCTGGTGAAGATACTTGAGCTTTAAAATATCGTCGAACATATGACCATACAGCTTGCGGCTCTTGCTCCATTTTCCCAAGGTGCGCTCGATCTGGACCAGTTGGGCCTTCACCTCTTTCTCGGTCACTCCGTCCAGCCCTTTCTCAAACACCGATTCCACATTCGCCACAGCGTCATCCCTGTCCAGGTCCAGCCGGTCATACTCTTTGCAGGAGTCGTCGAACAGGGCGCGGATCCAGCTCACCCGGTCCACCCGCAGGGCGGAGTTCGAACCCGTCTCGAAGTATGGGGAATTCAGGTTTGGCGTAAGCTTGTCGTGCAGGACGAAGGGGATCATCTGTCGGGCGTCTTCAAAGCTGGCCCGGCTGGCGCCGCGGAAGAATGCCATCGCCTTTATAAAGATGATCGCTGTCATCAGAGCCCGTACACTGACTCCGTTGAGGGTTTGTCCCCCCAGGTCCGCCACCTTGTCCTTGCCGGTAGCCTGGGCCTCCAGAGTGGCCAGCTCCACGCTGGCAAGCTTGGCCGTGTCCTTGGTCATATACTCTATCTGGCGCGCCGCCGGTTCGAAAAACTCGAAGTGGCTGGCGAAGAATTCCAGCCGTCGAATAAGCTCCGGGGCCATTTCCACCTGGAGGATTCTAGATCCCAAGGCGTCCAGTTCACTATCCGTGAATATGATCGACGGCGGGACGATCTCCTCCGGCCTGATTCCCTCCTCCACCCGCAGCAGAAGCTCGCTTAAAAACCTGGTGTTGAAGTGAAGCGCCTTTACCACCACATCGATCCTGTCCCGCAGCGCCTCGATCACCTGGTATGTTCCTCCACCGGCGTCATCGTTGGCGGTCAGATACCAGGCCGCTTCGGGGCATTCGAATATCTGGTCGTATAGCTCGGCGTAGTTGTCCCCCATGGTGGTCAGCAGGGCGGACTGGGTCCTGGTGGGGATGCGGTTATATTCGTCGATGATTTTCACCCGCATGCCAAGCCACTTTCGCCAGGCGATCACCACTTCGTCCATACTCTTGGCGGAGACCATGGTGGAAGGGAGCGGGTTTCCCAAAAGGTCCGTGACAGTCATCTGCGGCTGGCCATGCTGGATGGCGCGCTTCACCTCCTTTAGCGGGTATCCCGCCAGCACCCCCATGATCATGGCGATGGCTGTCTTTCCTCGGCCTGGCCCCCCCACCAGCAGGCATCGGCGCTTGGCTGCCAGATTCAGCAGAGGCAGCAGGACGTAGCTGGAGTAGCTCTGGTCCGAGGGGAGAGTGACGTTCGCCTTCAGGTCACCAAAAACAAAGGTCTGGGGAGGGCCATCGTTGTATTCGATATCGTAAAAGGGGCTTATGATGCCATGATTGACAATCCAGAAGTAGGCTTGGCGGAGCTTTTCGTCCAGCCCGGCGGCAGGCGCCTGGCTGGGCTGGCCTGTGTCCACAGGTCCTAGGTACAGGTCGGCGACATCGAATTTGTTTTGGGTTGGAGTCTCGCCCGGCTTGGTGGGGGACTCGGAAACTTTGCGAAACCTGTCGAGAATCGACATCCTCTTTCCCCCTTGTATATGATTAGGTTAAGCCAGCCGGTCATCCAGCAGCAGGATTTCAGTTATTTTGGAGGCCAGTTTGGATGCGGTGTACAACGCCCATCTTTTTTGGAGGGCGGTGGATTCCTCGAAGCACAGGTTATGTGCGGCGTATCGGAGCTGGCCGATGTAAAGCTGTAGCGGGCTGGTCCTCTCCTTCACCAGATCGGGATAAAAGGAGCGTATGAAGCGGGCCACGTGGTATGCCCGGCGAAACTGAGGGCTCTTCACTCCCACTGGCACCCAGTGGGGCAGAGAACGGGACAGGTCCTTATGCTCTAACAGGGCGTTTGATATCAGCATGGCTTCGCTGAACTCTTCGGAATTGTTCACCGGGGTGAAGATGTACAAAAGATCGTTTTCCAGCTTTATAAGATCCTTTAGGCAATGGCCCCTGTGCGCGTGGAAAAAGTCTATGATCCAGACGTTCTTTTTCGAGTCCAGGACAATGTTGGCGCCGTTCAGGTCGCCATGCACATAGGAGAAGTAGACCTCGTCATAAACGCTGCCACGAACCCGGGGGACAATTTCCTCGTAGAACTTCAAAAGGTTTTCCGACTGGGCCAGAATCTCATGCTTTTTCTCCGGCAAAAAGTCGGGAGGGGTTATCTCCTGCAGAATCTTGCGCAGGGAGAAGGCGCGGCCCCGGCTGAACATGTAGTACTCCAATAGAGAGCATTTTTCCAGGGTAGCGGCGGCATACAGCCGTCCAAGCTGGTTTTTGAACACCTCCTTAAGAGCTCTTTCAATCTCGTCCATCTCCACTTCCTCTTCCATGTACATCTTCTGGAAGCTGGTGACCGAACCCTTCCCCATGGAGGCGTAGCGGTATTTGAGGGCGCCACGTTTTTCGTGATCGGCGAACTCGGTGATGGATGGGGCGTGGTTGCCAAGCACACTTTCAATCCGTTCAAAGGCGCTGCGTTCCATGCCGATCTGGTCGCGGGGACCGATCTTCACCACATGGGGCGCCTGCTGATGGCCCATGGCGTCCACGCTTTGGGCGGCCAGCACCAGATTGCCGGAGAATCCTCCGTCCAGCGACCTCAGGGAGACGGATTTGCAATCGCGGAACAGGTATTTTATAAGAGGGCCATCAATGGGGGAGAGGTTTCCGTTTCCCACGATCTCGATGCTGGGGTGTTCCGCGCCCACGCCGGGCAGGGGGGCCTCCGCGCCTTCGCCACCCAAAAATTGGATGAACTGGTTCATTGAATGATGGATGGTGACTCCCAGCAGCCTTTCCAGCTGGTCCAGGGCCATGTAGTGGCGCAGGGTGGATGAACTGGCGGCCAGGGCCGAGCAAACGGCCAACCGGAACTCCGGATATCGGGTGGCCAGTTCGTACGCCAGGAATGTGACCTTGGCCTCGGTCCACACTCCCATGACACCCAAGTTGATCTTCTGTCCTGCGAAAGGTTCCAGATGTTTTTCCAGGGTGGCGCCGTGGAAATCATTGAGGGTAAGTGAATTCACAATGGCTGCCCTTCCCTCTGACGGTTCCCGGAAGGCAAAATCCGCGCCGGGGCTGTCGGCCAGGCAATGGGCGCCAAAGAGGGCTATATGGGATTCCTGCGTCTCATCGGCGGGGTCGTGCCAGTCGCGGATATGGATGATTCTCAGTTTGTTCGGCGGCTGTCGGTACGCCCACGCCATCATGCGGGCCACGGGTCCCTCGGCCTGATTTGCTCCCATAAGCCGTTTTGCCTCGCTGTATCCCACATGAAGTTTGTTAGGCAAAGGCTCCCCCTCGTCAAAAGGCTTTACAAAATCCTCCTGCAGGCACTGTGTGATAAGAATAGACTGGCTCATAACGTTGCGGAACTCACCCCTGATATTTGTATCCGTTTCTTCCAGGCTACCATTGTAACCGGAAAAGCGAATATATTTGTATCTCCATTTTTAATCATGGATTGGGTGGAGTCTTGCATCTCGGGGGAGTCTTGACAGGTGGTGATCCCCTAGGCTGTAATGGGATGGCTGACCTTTCTTCCATGGTGAAGCCACCAATAAACATAGGCGCGGCAATAGCGCGTAAATGTTATCGGCTGCTATCCCGGCAAAACGGTGTTATGTATATGGTGCCCTGGTCCGGACTCGAACCGGAACGGGTCGCCCCACCACCCCCTCAAGATGGCGTGTCTACCAATTCCACCACCAGGGCACACGAAGATGGCGAAGGGATGATTATAAGGAAAACGCGGCCCAAGCCCAAGCAAAAAGCGATGAAGAAATAAAACAGCTTATGTGATAGGGAAAGAGGGAGGCGGAATCATGATTTATGGATCGATATGGCAACTTATGAACCGGAACAGGGAGTGAGGCGCCGGACCGAACCCACAATGATTAAGTCAATGACAAGCCTGACGCGACGTCTCTAATTCCCCGCCTCGTCCAGCGCTTCGTTGGCCAGGCTGTCGGCGCGTTCGTTTTGCGGGTGGCCGGCATGTCCTTTCACCCACACCCAGTCCACCTGATGCGGCGATGCGGCTGCGGCAAGGTCCATCCACAGCTGTTGGTTCTTCACCGGTTTGCGGCTGGCGGTGCGCCAGTTGTTTTTCATCCATGAGTGGATCCAGGATGTCATCCCCTGGATCACGTAATTGGAGTCGGAGCAGAGGATGACGCGGCTCGGTTTTTTCAGCGATTTCAGCGACTCAATGGCGGCGGAAAGCTCCATCTCGTTGTTGGTGGTCCTCGGTTTGTACCCTTTGAGCTCTTTTTTATGGGCGCCGGATTCCAGCACAGCGCCCCATCCTCCGGGGCCGGGGTTGCCTCGGCAGGCGCCGTCGCAGAATATTTCCACCAGAGGATACGAGCTGGTCACGGTCGGCAAGTGTCCATATTATCGGCCAATATCGATATCGAACTGAATGGTGACGGTGTTCTTGCCAGCCATCTTCACGTTGTTGTATATGTTGTACCCCACCATGGCGCTGATGCCCGGGCCGGGGGGGAGGAGGAATCTCCATGCCACTCCCACGCTCAGCGCCCCAAGCTGGTGTGCGCCGCTCATATAGTCTATTCCCAGCCAGAGGCGGTCATCCAGCTCCGCCAGAGTCCTGTCGAAGGAGAGCATGAACCCGGCGCCCTCTTCCCTGCCGTTCTCGTCCAGCAGCCTGTTGTTGGCGCCGATATATAGCCCCGCCGCCACCCGTCCCACCGGGGGCAGGTTCCAGGAAACCAGTCCATAGGCGATGTTCAGATCGGTTTGGGCTTCCAGCTCCCCCATTTCATACATACCCACCACCACCGCCGGGGTGTTATAACCGATGGCGTTTTCTTTCATCACCACTTTAATATTGTACGCCAGCGGAAAATCGGTGGCCTCCCGCAGATCCAGCCCCACCTCCATGCCGAATATATGGCTGCCATAAAGACCCAGGGTCATGCCCAGGTCGACAGGTCGGGAATGGCCCCCCTCCACCCTTTTCATAAGCACAGTGGTGGTGTTGTCCACATCCAGATGGAGATAGAACTGGGGGACCACATCCGGAGAGGGGATAGTCACCTGTTGTGAAGGAGTGGCCGCCGCAGGCCCACCGAGGGCGCACATCAACGCCACCGCCGCCCACCGGGGAAGGGAGGCCAGTTTATTTGGCCATTTCATCTAAAACCTCGCCACCACCTGGCCGAAGAGGCCGGTCCACCCCACATACACCTTTTCCGCGTCCGTATTCACGTCCAGGGTGATTCCTCTCCACCCCAGGCTGATCCCCACATTTTCCAGAGGGCTGATGTCAGCATAGAAAGCGATGTCGTACAGCTTTGATTTGTCATACCCGACCCACGCCACATCCAGCCCCAATCCCAGCATCCATGCAGGATATATCCGCACCGATCCTGTCAGCATGGGAAGCCCCACGTTGATATCGGCGGTGGTGGTGATCAGGTTGAAGGCTGTGAGCGAGGTGGAGGTTTTCAGAAAATCGCCAGCCACTCCCACATTGAAATAACCCAGATCCCCCCGTACCAGGCTCACGTCCAGCCCGGCCCGCCAGGAGTTGACGCTGATGGATGTGTCCACCGAGGTGTTCACATTGAACAGTACACCCTTGAAGATAAGCTCGGTTTTCAACTTCGTGGTGGCTGTGTAATTCACGCTGAAAGTATCCACCCAGATCCGCACGCTGTCGGATAAACGAGCGGAGGCCCCGGCCAGGATGACCGTCTTGGATGTGCCCAGCCCCAGTTCATCGGAAAGATCGATGTTGGTTCCTTCTATTGTTCCCGTGTTGGACTGGACCTCCGCGGAGAAAGTTGTGCCCCAGAAGCCCAGGCGGGCCTCTAGATACTGAAAGTCTCCGTATGGATTGGTTTGTTCATCCACTCCCCCAGCGCCATAGGGGGGAGGGGGCTGGGCGCCGGACTGGTCGTCAGTTTGTTTATCCCGCCAAGGGTAAAAAGATTTCGGTGGGCTACTTTGGTCTATTGGTTCGGTAACTTCAGGTTCCGGCCGGCTGTATATGCTCGGCGCCCTGGATGGCGAAGGCTGGCGACCGCTGTTGGCGGCGGGAGCGGGAGAGCGTTTGGCGGGGGGCCGTTGGGCGCCGGGTTGTCCGGCGGTCGGCTGCTCTGCGGCGGGTTCCTGTTCCGCAGGTTGCTCTGCAGTCGGCTGTTCGGTGGAAGGCTCCTCCTCTTTTTTCTCGGGCCACAGGCTCCATGTGCTATATCCAGGCTCCTTCTGCGCCATCATGGGATACTCGATCACCCCTGGAGTCATACCCGAAGCCAATTCCATCTGTCCCCCCGGCGAGGAGGTGAGGGCAATGGCTGCTATAGTGGAAAATATATTTATAAACATTTTATAATGGCTCCCTGGCCTGTGTCAGTCCCAATTACATTCGGATTATTTTAAACAACTAAATACCATCGATTTTATTATACTTTGAACGGACGCGCTTTATTATTTCCTCTCACTCTCTTTGATGTCAACGATCCTCAGTTGCAGCCGCTGCCTGGCGCCCCATCTGTTTATCTCCGGCGTATAGACGATGTCCACCTTGCGGCTTTCCCAGTCCAACCCATGGAAATAATCCCCCATCCCAAACGCCACAGCCTGGCTGGCCCCTCCCGCGCCGGAGATCCTGAACTTTGCGCTCCGGCCATCCTCCCCGATTAGCTCCGGCGGGGCGGCGAGCATTTGTCCCCTGGCCAAAAACAAAGGCGCCTCGGCCGAATCGCCAAAAGGCTCCAGCATTGCAATCCTTCCCACTGTCTCCTCTGTCACCGCCGCAGGCTCTAGCTCCATGTCGCAAATCAGGCTCCTCCCATGTCCTTTGGCGCCCATGGCGGCCTCTGCCGCATGCAGAAACGCTTCCTTGAAGGTATCGAACTGGCTCTCCTGGACGTAGAGACCCGCTGCTGTCTTGTGGCCGCCGAACCGCTCCAGGGCGTCACCCGAGGCCATCAGCGCCGCGTAGATGTCGAAAGAGGGGATCGACCGGCAAGAGCCTTTTCCCATACCTCCGGAAAAGCACACCATGACCACCGGCACGCGCCACTCATCCACCAGTCGGGAAGCCACGATACCTATCACGCCGGGATTCCATTCCTCGCCTCTCAGCACCAGAGCCACTCTCGTTTCCCGCTCCGGCAGGTTCTGCGCCATCTGGCTGGCCTGGGCCAGGATCTGGCTTTGTATCCTTTTTCTTCTGTTGTTGTCGGTGTCCAGCCTGGCCGCCAGCCCCGCGGCCCGGTGAGCGTCCATAGTGGTCAAAAGCTCCATGGCCGTTTCAACGTTGTTCATTCTGGAGGCGGAGTTAAGCCGGGGCGCCATCTCGAAGGAAATATCCCGCGACGTTACATCCCTGCCGTTTAAACGGCAAACATTCTTGAGCGCCTTCAGCCCCGGCGTGGACCAGGAACAGGAGGAAAGCTCATCCAGACCGTGGCGCACCATGGTCCTGTTCTCTCCCAGAAGAGGTGAGCAGTCTGCCACTGTCCCCATGGCCACCAGGCCCATAAGCCGCTTCAGGTTAGGCTCTCTGCCGGCGCCCATGTCATCGCGCATGACCTTTCGCGCGGCCATGGCCAGCTTGAACGCCACTCCCACGCCGCTCAAGTCGCGACAGGCGGCGTCCTGGGCGCAAAAGTGGGGATTCACCTCCGCCAGCGCCTGGGGCCTTTGCCCGGAGGGAAGGTGATGATCCGTGATCAGCATGTCCAGCCCCAGCTCCCCGGCTCGCCTGGCCGCGTCCACCGCCGATGATCCGGTGTCCACGGTGATCACCAGCGCGGCGCCATCACGTTTCATCTTTTCCACTTCTTCCATGGTCAGGCCTCTGGTCGCCGATTCGCGCCGGGAGGCCACCACCTGGGAGTCTATTCCCGACTCCTCCAGGAACCGATGCAACATAGCGCCGCCGGTGAGGCCGTCCACGTCGAAATCGCCATAGACGGCCACCTTCTCTCCCCTCTGCCGGGCGAGAGCCACCCTTTGTGCGGCCCTGTCCATGGATGGAATATCATAGGGGGAAGAGATGGAATCGAGAGAGGGATTCAGGAATAGCTCCGCCTCTTCTGGAGTGGTAATTCCCCGGTTCGCCAGCAGCCGACAAATAAGCGGTTCCAGCCCCAGCGCCTCCCCTATGGATTCGCGGGCATCCGCGTTGTCCGGGACCATCGTCCAGCTTTTGCCACTCCAGGTCATGGGGCCCTCTGCCGGATGGTGGCCACGGCATGGTCCAGCGCTCCGGCGGCCTGCTCGAAGGAACAGCGGGAATCGTTGATAATGAAAGTGAAGGCGTGGAGGCTCCCGTCCGGACCGGCGCTATATCCGGCCAGGGAGGCTATGCCATTTAATGAGCCAGTCTTTGCCCTGACGGCGTATAGAATATGGTATCCGTTTCCCCTGGTTTTCAGCGATCCATCCACTCCCATGATACCTAGCGCAGCCACCAGGTCCGGCCCTATGTCGAACCTGTTTCCCATTTTAAAAAGCAGCCGGGTGATGGCGGTGGCCGTCAGGGTGTTTTGCCGGGAGAGCCCCGACGCGTCTGTGAGGTGAATCCCATCCAGGGGAATGCCGCTCTCCTCCAGGAATCCCATCAGGATTCGCAGGGCCTTTTCGTGGGTTCCCGGCGGGCCTTCAAGCTGGGCGGCCATGGTCTTGGCGATCTGCTCGGCGGTGAAATTGTTCGAATATTTGTTCAATCCCCTAACGACAAGCGCCAGTGGCTCCGACTTGTGCTCATAAAGCAGGGAAGCGCTGCCGGGCTCGACGCCCTCTTCCCATCCACCATTGATTGTCACGCCCGCCCTGGCGAAATACTCCAGAAACACCTGACCGGCCAGCCTCACCGGATCCTCGACATTTATATAGATGGTTTTTTCTCTGTCCCCCGGCGCCATCCTGCCGGAAATGAAGATAGCGTCCACCTCGTTATTATTGACTCTGGAGGCGGCCACATTTCTTCTGGGTTTTCCCGTGGTTCCCTTGTTTACGATTTTGAAATATCCCGGGTCCGGAAAGAGGGAGACGGCCAGCGGCTGGCTTCTGGCGGCTCCTGGAAATATGCGCACCGCTATGGTGTTGTAGTTGACTGAGAGCGCCGAAAGCCCGGCGTCATATGCTCTCTGGCTTCTATCCTGCTCCCAGTCCGGCGCGGCCTTTGCGCCATCGAAGTACGATTGGTCCACCACCAGTTTGCCGGTAACCTGGGTTACCCCCATGCGATGTATGGTGTCCGTGATGATCCACACCTGTTCCGGGGTCAATTTCGGGTCTCCCATCCCCTTGACGTATATGTTCCCATTCACCACTCCGTTGTTCCGCTCTCCGGAGTGGCTGATCCTGGTTCGGAACCGAAACGCCGGGCCCAGGTGATGGAGTGCCGCGGAGGAGATAACCAGCTTCTGGATCGACGCGGGAGTCCGTGGGGTGGTGGGGTTTAGCTCGAACAATATCTGGCCCGTGTCCATGGAGACAATGCTGGCCGAGGTGTTTTCAGTTCTGGCGCAACTCTGCTTCAGGGCCGAACCGACAGCTTTTTGGAATCCGACCAGCCGGGACGGGTCGGCCAATCGGGCCTGGTCGCCCAATGGCGCTTGGTCCGCGGCCAGAAGCGCTGATGACCAGGCAGGGGTGAAGAGGGCTGCCGCAGCCAACAATGGGAGCGTAATCCTTGGCGGGGCTATCCTGCTACCGAGGCTCATCGTACGATGCAGGCGGCGAAGTGGCCCGGTGAGCGCTCTGTCAACGGGGGGGTAGTGGACCGGCATTCATTTTTCATGATCGGGCAGCGAGTATGGAAATAGCATCCGGATGGGAGGTTGATAGGGCTGGGAGTCTCCCCTGTCAGTGTGATCCTGTTTCCCCTCGATTCCGGGTTCGGCTCCGGCGTGGCGGAGAGGAGGGCCTCTGTGTATGGGTGTATCGGGTTTGAATATATGGCCTCCGCTGGGCCGGTTTCCATCATGGAGCCGAGGTACATGACCCCCACATGGTCACAGACCCTCTCTATGAGGGCCAGGTCGTGCGATATGAAAAGGTACGCCATGTTCCTTTCCATCTGCAGGTCCAGAAGCAGGTTGACCACCTGGGCCTGAATAGATACGTCCAGGGCGGAGACAGGCTCGTCGCACACTACCATCTTCGGATTAAGGGCCACGGCTCTGGCGATGCCCAATCGTTGTCGCTGGCCGCCGGAAAACTCGTGGGGATATCGGCCCAGCGCGTCACGCCCCATCCCCACTTTATCCAGCAGTTGGGCCGCCATCTCCATACGGTCGTTTTTCGCTCCCACACCGAATATATGGAAAGGCTCGGAGACTATGGCGCCGATAGTCATTCTGGGATTAAGAGAGGAATATGGATCCTGGAAGACTATCTGAATCTTCCTTCGCAGTTCCCTCATTTCCCTGGGTGGAAGGGAGAAAATATCGACATCGTCGAAGATCACCTGCCCGGCGGTGGGGTCCAGCAGGCGCAGCACCAGACGGCCAGTGGTGGTTTTGCCACATCCGGACTCGCCCACGAGGCCGAAGGTCTGGCCCATGGCCAGGCTGAAGCTCACGTCGTTGACGGCGTGGACATGCCCCACCACGCTGGAAAATACTCCCGCTTTAATAGGGAATTTCTTTACGAGGCCGGAAACTTTAAGTAGAGGCGCGGTCATGGGTGATATTTTGAATGCGGGGAGTTGAGATGTCAACGGGCAAATTACGGTTTATGTTGACTACTGGCGCCAAAACTGATAAAAATCACGGAATATGATGCCTTGAGAAATAACCTGTCCAACTGGGGAATACGATGAGAAGGACAATAGCAGCTACAATAATATGCGCACTTTTTTCATTTACTCATGACGCCCTGGCGTCCGGCTTCCGCTTGATGGAAGTCGACAATGTGGGGCAAGGGATGGCCCATGCCCGAGTGGCCGGCGTGGACGACGCGGCGGCGGTTTACTACAATCCGGCGGCGATGTCTGAAATCGAGAAATATAGCGCGAAAGCGGGTTTCCAGTATTCGGATCCAAAGACGAAGCTGGATCACGCCAGCGGCCCGGAGGAGACCGTCAACGAGACTCTCCCGGTTCCACATCTTTATTCGGTGAGCAAACTCGAAGACATGGGGATCTCTGTCGGTATGGGTATTTTCTCCAATTTCGGACAGGCTGTCAGCTGGGAGATCGACTCCCCCGTCAGGCATGTGGCCACGGACACCAAGCTGAAAACATACACGGTGAACGCCTCCGCCGCCATGAGCCTGGAGTTGCTTTCCATCGGAGTGGGGGTGAACTACATGACGGTTCACGCCGAATATGACAACGTGCACTCGTACACCGGCCTTGGCGGCGACGGTTATTCGCTGGTGGATGTCAGTGGCTCCACCGTGGGATTTAACGTCGGCCTGTTGATGAAACTCACCGACGCCATCAAGATCGGCGCCACATACCGCTCCGCCATGACGGGCGACCTTAGCGGCAAGGTGGACATGGAAAACATTCCTGGATATGACGCCACGGCACACCGGGCGCGAATGCTGGCGGGGCAGGCGAGCAGCGGAACCACTCCCCCCTCCGGCGGCGACAGTGGCCCTGGCTCCACCAGGGACGACTATAAATCAGACGCCGATACCTCTTTTAAATTTCCGGCCATCGCTTCGGCGGGGATCAATCTGAACGTGACAGACGCTTTGTCTGTGGAGTTCGACGTGGACTACACTCAGTGGTCCGCTTTTGAGGAGATCACATTTAACTTCGCCAGCCCTCTTTCCCACGATGGTCACGAGGTTCTGCCGAGTTCCGTTACGTATAAGCAGAACTGGAAGGACACCACCACCTTGAAGGTTGGCGCGGCGTTCAAGATCGACCCTCAGATGACCTTCAGGTGCGGATTCATTGTGGACCCATCACCTGTTCCGGACAGCACCTTCTCTCCCAGGACTCCGGACGCGGACAGGAACGTGGTGACGGTGGGCTTTGGGTACAAGGCTTCCGACAACTACACTGTTGACGCTTCGTTTGCGTACATCATGATGGGCGACAGGGCCGTGTCCAATGATGTGGGCTCGCCGAATGACAACGTGAGCGGGACATATAGCACCACCGCCAACATCTTCGGAGTGTCCGTGGGATACACCTTCTAGCGGACCGGTTAGAATATATTCCGTTGCTTTTCGAAGTGGCGGTGGGAGCGGGAAAAGCCATAGAGGAGTTTTCCCGCTCTTTTTTTGTCCCTACAGCGTTGAGAGCCAGGCGGATATCCGCCTATGGTAATCGTCGGCTTTTTTGGTCACATCGTTGTGTCCCGCCTCCGCGACTGGGAAAAACTCCTTCGGCGCCATCGCTTTTTCATACAGTTCCACGCCATGGTCGAAGGGTATCACCTTGTCACGTTCTCCATGAATGATCAGCTTCGGAATGGGTAGGGAGGATATGATCGCCAGATTATTCAGCTTGTCGCGGACTAAAAAGGATGGCAACCGCGGCATGTGATGGGCCGCGATCTTTTTGAGCGATATAAAGCCTGATTCGACAATGATTCCCGCCAGCCCGGGTCTTTGTTGTGTTGCTCCCAAAGCGGCGGCGGCCCCCATGGACCTGCCCCATAGGGCCACCCGCCCAGATGGCGCGTTTCGCCTCGCCATCATCCAGTCCACGGCTGCCACTGCGTCCTCCACGATTCCATCCACACTGGGAGCGCCTTGGCTGTGCCCGTAACCACGATAGTCCACCAGCAGGAAGTTAATCCCAGATGGCTCGAACATCTGGACAAGCCCCAGCAAGTAGGAGATATTTTCCGCATTGCCATGGAAATATACGATGTTAAGGGCATCCGGGCGGCCCTGGAAGAACCAGCAGTGGATTTTGAATTCGCCGGAAAGAATGAAAACCTCTTCTGCTTTCAAACCCGCCATGGCCGGGGTGGCCACATATTCGCGCCTGGGATAGAAGAGCGCCGGACGCTCCATTGACTCTGATATATAAGCGCATCCGGCGGCGCCCTGGGCGGATAAAACCGAGAGCGCCAGCGCGAAAATCTTTTTCATGGTCTATAATTCCCCATAAACCTGACAACGCCTGATTATATCCCAGGCGAAACCGGAAAAGGAGGAAGCATGAGAGCTATGGTGGCGGATGGACCGGGGGGGCCGGAGGTGTTGCGGCTGGCAGAGGTTGAAAAGCCGGGCCACGGCCGGGAGGAGCTTCTGGTGCAGGTGGCGGCCTGTGGACTGAATCCGGTGGACTATAAGATCCGGCAGGGGTACTTCTCACAGGGGCGCGTATACCCGGCCATATACGGTTTCGACGTGTGCGGCCAGGTGGAAGCGGCCGGCATGGGAACCGCGTTCGCCCCGGGCGATGAAGTGTACTACTACGCGGACCTGACAAAACAGGGGGCCTATGCCGAATATCATGTGGTGGATTCGGCCATCGTGGACTACAAGCCGGAGAACCTGACCCCAGTGGAGGCTGCCTCGCTTCCCCTGGCGGGAGTGACGGCGATTCAGGCGCTGTTTGGCAAGGCCCGGCTCCAGCCGATGGAGAGGATTCTGATTGTGGGCGCCGCCGGAGGGGTAGGGTCGCTGGCCACGCAGATAGCCGCATGGAAAGGGGCGCAAGTGATTGGCGTCTGCTCCAGGCCGAACATGGATTACGTGAGACGACTGGGGGCGGAGTATGCGGTGGACTACACCAGCGCGAACCTGGCCGAAGAAGTGAGCCGGATCACCAGAGGGGAAGGGGTCCATGTGGCTCTGGACCTGGTTGGAGGGGAATCGTTCGCCGACTGTGTGGAGTGCCTGGGGCATGAGGGACGGCTCGTTTTTTTGAATGCTTTCTCAAACTGGGAAAAGCGTCTGATGGAGACGATGAACAGGGCCAGGCCAAAGAATCTGGCCATATTTTGCGAACTGGCCAAGAACAGGGGAGAGGATATGCGTATGCTCAGCTTTCTTGCGCGAAAGGGATTCGTGAAGCCCCAGGTAAAGCAGGTGATCGAACTTATTCAGACGCCCGAGGCGCACCGTCGTCTGGAGACGATGCGCGGTCGGGGGAAGATCGTGATAGACCTGTCGAAGGATTGAAACAGGCGGGAATCCCCATGATTGAAACCGGAGGCGCCCCGGACCGGGAATCCTGACTGAGGATGATGCGTATTGCCGCCTGGCTTCAGCCCTCCGGAAGGCTGGAATCAATGTGGGCTACTTGCCGCCTGGCTTCAGCCCTGGATATTGCCAGAAAAGTCCGATTTTTCGCCGGCCGCGACAAATATGCCGGACCATGCTTTTTACGGGATCTATAGCGGCTTTATTATCAGCGTTTCCCCTGCATGTAGAATTGGTCTAAATTATGCACCTTAATCTAGACAAATGGCCACTAATTGAGTAGGGGCCATAAAAGACAAGAGAATATGTTGAAACCGTTTGAGCATACCAATTAGGAGGCTGCAATGGAATATATAGTGATGTTAGGATTCGTAGGCTGGCTTGCCGCCCTTATTTCGATGGTACCCAAGGCTCCATCTTATGACGAGAAGGGGGTGACACTGGATCTGAGCTTTGCCGATGAAGAGGAGAACGTTATAGAGTTCCGCAAAGCTGCTTGAACTCATATCGATCAAATAAGGGACTCCGGCGACGGGGTCCCTTTTTTGTGGGTGGAAAAAGGGGACTATCCGGAGATGGCGGAGAGGACGTAATGGTCCTCATACAGATCCAGCCCTCGAATATTGGTAAAACCGTCCCTTTGCAGAATAATCATCGCCTGTTCCTCCGAAATTCGATGGCCCTGTGGAGGGCCGCCCTGGGTGGGCACGGCGCGCCAATCCGCCATATACAGCCTTCCGCCAGGTTTTAGCGCACGGCGGATATGCTGGTGGAACTTTTTCATGTCGGCGACTTCGTGGAACAGGTTCACATGAAACACCACATCGGCCACACCATCGTCCATCGGCAGGCTTTCCGCCTTTCCCTCCCGCAGCTCCAGATTACCTAATGTGGTGAAGGCCTCCTTGGAGCGGCATATCTGTAGCATTCTGGGGGAGTGATCAATGCCAATAAGTTTGCCGCATCGCGGCGCCGCTTCCATAGCGAAGAATCCTGTTCCCACTCCAATATCAATCACGGTATCACCCGGCGCCAGGGCCATGGCATCAACCAGTTTGGCCGGGTCCATCCGTGCCCTGCGCTCGTCCGACTCCAGTTTGCGCCAGTTATCCGGATCGAATGAATGGCCGTGATTATGGTCTTCCGAGTTTTCGCTCATGGTTGCGGCTCCATCATTTTTGATAATGATACCATGGCCAGAGCCCGCAGGATGGTGGAGGTGTGGCCGTAGGAGAATTCAGCGGGAAGGGGGCGTGGCGGTCTTCCTGCTGTATATCCGCTCCACCTCCCGGAGGAGGTGCGGAAAGATGGCGTCGGCGACAATCTTCTGTCCAGTGTCGTTGAAGTGCACATAGTCAATAAAGCTATTCATCCCCTCCGGGCTGTTCAAGCTGGATGAAAGGTCAATGAAACGGGGATTATGCTTGAGCTTCTCTTTTATACGCTTGGAAACATCCAGGTAAAATCCAAAATACCTGCTTCGTGGGCGTCGGCTGTTCTTTATCCTCGCATAGTCGTTCCAGGGTTGGAAAAAAACCAGGATGGGAGATTCCTCCGATCCCCGGCCCAACAGATACTCGATATTCCCCGTGTAGACATTTTCGATTCCCTCGCCCATAGTGGCGGCTATTGCCTTGTCGGACATGGTTTTCCCGATGTTTTCACTAATTTTGGTGTAGGCGGCCCGTTTGTGAAAATAGGACGCAAGCGCGCTATACCTTCTTAAAAACTCGGCGGCGGAAGTATTGTATATCTGGTGATAGCGCAAGCCTGTCTGGTACGGGTCTCCAGGCATGGTTCCATAAATAGGAGGCAGGTACATATCGTTGAACCCATCCAGAACGATGGTGAGATCCGGATTGCGGGGGACCACTGCCATGTCATAGGCAATTCGCTCCTGGGTGGTGACAAAGGAGCCCATGGCCGCGTTGAAGATGTAAATGTCATGATAGTCGAGGGCTTCACGCAGCTTGCTCTCCAGAATGGCGTGCCATGTTTTTCCCTTGTCCGAGGAGCCTGTCCCCTGGGCGGCGGAGCCCCCGATCACGAATATGCGGATCGAGTCCGGTTTTGACAGCGAGATTTCATCCACCCGATGGCTTCCGTACCGGGATAGTGAATGCTCGAAAAGAAAATTGGATCTATCGAAAACCGAGGCGGGTTTTTGTGGTGTGTAAATATATGTGCCGGTAGAGTCCGAGTATCCATGGCTTTTCGGACCGCCAGCTACCGACAAAATATCTTTGCGCGATTTGACAATGAAAGAATCCCCTGACACGAAAAATGGATGGAAAGGACGCAGCTGCGATTGTGGCTCGCTCAGGAGGAATCTGGCGGTCGTTTCCGCCACGACCAGCGCCAGTAGGATGGAAACAGCGGTCAGGAGGGCTTTCTCCACGAAATCCCTGATTTTTTCTCTCACTTGGAGACCACTGGTGGCGCCTTTTGACGCTAGCTTTCAGTTCGCCTCCGGCCAGATCGCCGGCGCTTTGTTTTCCTGGCCTGGGTGATTTCATCTATGGGATGGCCGGTGATCACCGCTCCTGGCGCTTCATCCTTGGGAACAGGGGGTGGAGTGTGGAGCGTCTGTTGGTAATATTCCTCCAGCAACATGGCCAATACCACCGCTTCGTCCGCGTCCTGGCCCAGGTCCCGGGCCAATGGCAGGAACCGGTTCAGCCGTTTGGTCTGGAGCTGATCTTTGGAACGCAGCTTCGCCTCCAGCAGGGCGGTGACCCTCTCCGCCACCAGTGTCTCCACCTGGGTTTCGGTGGGGAGGGGGCGCTCCAGCATATCAATGCCATATCTCCTTGCGATACGTTCCATATCCTTTTTTTCCATATCGTTGACCAGGCTTATGGCTTCCCCGGCGGCTCCGGCGCGGCCGGTTCGCCCCGCGCGGTGGATATAGCTTTCCGGGTCATCCGGCGGCTCGTACAGGATCACATGACTCAGCTCCGGGATGTCGATACCCCTTGCGGCCACATCCGTGGCCACCAGGAACCGCAGCTGGCCCTTTCGGACCTTGTTCAATGTTTTTTCGCGGAGAGCCTGGGTCAGGTCTGCGCTGATTTCATCGGCGTCGTAGCCGAACCTTTTGAGTATAACAGTGACATAGTGGACCTGGGCCTTGGTGTTGCAGAAGATAATGGCCGCAGTGGGGTTTTCCACTTCTATGATCCTGGTGAGCGCTATATCCTTTTCCATTCCAGGCGTGACGTAAAAGACATGCTCGATGTTCACCGCATGAACGTTTTGATTTGAAAGGCTCAAAAAACCGGGATCTTTCAGGAACTGGTTAGCCAGCCGAAGTACTTCTGTGGGGAAAGTGGCGGAGAACATCAGGGTTTGAATATGCCGTTTCGGCAGGAATCCCTGAAGCCTTTTCATGTCTGGATAAAAGCCCATGGAGAGCATCCTGTCCGCCTCGTCGAATACGAGTATCTTGATCTTTTCCAGGGACAGGTTCCGGGAAAGGATATGGTCCAGGATGCGGCCCGGTGTGCCGATGACGATGTGGGCGCCCTGCCGAAAGGCCTCGATCTGCTTGCCGTACCCGACACCGCCATAGACGGCGATAGTGCGAATGCCGGAGCCTTTGCACAATGTTTCGGCGTTATCGGCCACCTGGAGCGCCAGCTCCCTGGTGGGGGCCAGGATCAACGCCTGGCAGGCCGACTGTTCCGGATCAAGCCTGTCCACCATAGGCAGCACGAAGGCGCCAGTCTTTCCGCTGCCCGTGCGGGACTGGATCATCATGTCTCTTTTTGCGCGGACGTATGGTATGGCGCGGGCCTGAACCGGCATCAGGGTTTTCCACCCGGCGCTTTTTACAGCTTCTTGCAGTTTGGCCGGAAGGGTCGAAAGCTCCGCTTCAGGCAGAGAATCCTCAGGCTCAACAATATCTAGTTTGTCCATGTTTTTCCAATGTCCATTGGGCCCGTTTTGGCGGGCCATATAAAATTTGCTCGTAAACGCGGGCTATCGGGTTAGAATAGGCGCGCAAACGCAAAATAAACCATTGTATTAGGCTGGGAGGAAAATGCAAAACATAAAAATCAGACCGATCCACCCACGCAGCGGATATTGGAAGCTGGTGTTGGCGATGATGGTGTTGTTTCTAACGGCGCCGGTCACCCCAGGATATGGGTTGGAGGCCACGGATGTGGACAAGCTGGATGTGGACGGCTTCCGTCTGGGGATGACGGTGGAGGAAGCAAAGGAGAAATGGCCAGATCTGAAGATCAGGGAAGTGGTGCGTGAAAAGGAGCATGTGGGGTTCCAGGCGCATAGGAGCGAGGTCCATGTGTCGTTCACCTCAAAAGAGCTTGGCTCAAAGATATTCCAGGTGCAGCTGGTGAGGATATTCCATGAAAAGCCGAACACGTTTCCGATCTACCAGAAATTCGTGAAGAAATATGGCCGCCCCGATTATGGAGGCAGGCAGATGATGAACATCAACGCCTGTTGGGGCAAATGTTATGGTGACAACAAGCGGCTGGAGTTTTCCATGAGTATAGTGGGTTTTGGCAACAAGCCGTTTCCCATGACGTTGACTTTGTCCGACAGGAAGCTTGAAAAGGAAAATTATAATTTGTTTAAGGAAAGGGTGAAGGCCAAGAAGGAATAGGTGGGATGGCGAGTTGGTAAGGGCTGTAATCTCAAACGATTATGGTGATGCTGGTGTTTTGAACACCCGATTATTCGTCGCGATGTGACCTGTGAGGAGGGAACCGGTCTGGTATTGTATGACTTTTGTCATATGCTTGGCGCCGTCTCTTATGTAAATTTCAGCACTCATGTAACAAACGACAGGGGTATTTTTCATTTAGAGGTCCATGTCGTGTCATACGTGTCTGTTTCATAAACTTTTTATTGGGGGGTTAATCATGTCAGAGGAAAAGGAACCTCGATCCTACTGGGAAGTGTTTTACGATGACGTTTTCCTTCTTTTCTTTCTGGGAACAGCCATCACATACATTTTCTATACTGTATGGGGGCTGATGGAACTGGGCACCGCAAGCCCGTCACCTTTGCTTAAACCGTAAAAACAAAAATTTTATTTAGGGGGGAATTATGAGTATAACGCCTGTCCCGCCGGGCTGGTGGAAGATGCCTTTGCACAAGGAAGAGAAGTGGTGGATTTCCATCGCTCTCGTCTGGTGTATCGCCATTACTATCGCAATGCCCGCGTGGCACTTTGTCGGCAAGCAGAACTCGTCTCAGGAGTACTACACCATCAGCACCGAGGACTACAACACGCTGGCGGAAGAGTTCATGGAGAAGTATAAAACCGGCGTCGAGACCGCCGGCGACTGGGAATGGGATGTGGTTACGCCGCCTCCTGGCAGCGACATTTACCTGCGAAGCATGCAGTGGAAGTGGGATCCGATCCTGAAGCTTAAAAAGGGAGAGACCTACAGATTGCACCTTTCTTCTATCGACGTTTTGCACGGGTTGTCCATCCATCCGCTGAACATGAACTTCGAAGCGGTTCCCGGGTGGGATTACGTGTTAACCATCACGCCGACTCAGGCCAAGGAGTATCGTATCATCTGCAACGAGTTTTGCGGAGCCGATCACCATGGCATGATCGGTAAAATAATTGTTGAATAGGAGGGGGTCAATGAGTAATTTCAGGACATGCTCCATTACGGGGCTCAAAGTGCACCTCCCCGCGGAAAAGTTGATCAAGATCAACGCCGTGACCGCTATTGTGTTTCTTCTGGTTGGCGGTATCCTCGGGTTGCTTCTGGTGCTTACACGCTGGCAGGCGGTTCATATTCTGCCACCGGAGTTTTTCTACAGGTTTTTGACGCTGCACGGCATCGCGATGCTTGTGGCTTGGATTATTTTCTGGGAAATGGCGGCGCTATATCTGACAAGCGCTATATTGCTCAATAGCAGGCTGGCGGTACCTTGGGTCGGCTGGTTGCAATACCTTCTGATGCTGGTCGGCGGCGGAATGGTGGCCGTTATCATCCTGCTGGGCGGGGCGGACGTCATGTTCACCTCTTATGTGCCTCTGAAGGCGCACCCG
The DNA here is from genome assembly GCA_029881335.1 of Nitrospinota bacterium. Taxonomy (GTDB): domain Bacteria; phylum Nitrospinota_A; class UBA7883; order UBA7883; family UBA7883; genus JAOUMU01. The sequence goes on from JAOUMU010000006.1 coordinate 44,520, forward strand.
CTTTATTACCTTGGAGTTATTCTTTTCGCCGTCGGCGCAATCCTCGGCTGCGTGGTATTCTTCGCCACCCTGGTCGTCGCCAAGACGGAGGGAACCTATTCCGGCTCACTGCCTTTGGTCACATACGGCGCGGCTGCCGCGGCCATCATCGCGATAATCACCCTGTCTCACGGCGCCATCGTGTTTATCCCGACGTTGCTGTGGTCCGCAGGGCTGATTCCTCCGATGGACGCTGAGGTCTACAGGCTCATTTTCTGGGGCTTTGGCCACTCCAGCCAGCAGATCAACGTCTGCACAATGGTGGCGGTCTGGTACATGCTTGGCACTCTGACTGTCGGCTCGACCCCTGTTAACGAGAAGGTATGCCGCACGGCTTTCGTGCTCTATATCCTCTTTATCAACATCGCTTCCGAGCACCACATCCTGGTTGACCCGGGTTTCAGCGCGGCTCACAAGTCCTGGAACACCAGTTACTTTATGCACCTGGCGGTTCTGGCTTCTATGATCCACGCTTTCTCGGTTCCTGCGGCTCTCGAAGTGGCTCTTCGCAAAAAGGGTTACACTCGCGGGACGTTTGAATGGCTCAAGAAAGCGCCATGGGGCAATCCCGGCTTCTCCTCCCTGTTCCTCTCCCTGGTCGGCTTCGGCTTCCTGGGTGGGACCACCGGCGTTATCTTCGGTACGGAGCAGCTGAACATCCTCTCGCATAACAACTTGAGGATTCCTGGCCACTTCCATGCCACTGTGGTGGCGGGTACAACCCTGGCCTTCATGGGCGCTACCTATTATGTGCTGCCTCTCATTTTTCAAAGAGAGGTCGCTTTCCCCGGATTGGCCAAGATTCAACCCTATCTGTTCGGTATTCCGATCATGTTGTTTTCGACATTCATGATGGTAGCCGGCGGCTTCGGTGTCTCCAGGCGCTCCGCCGACATGTACGGCAGCGGAGGTTTCTCGGTCGAGTATTCCCCGATCGTTGACATATCGCTCTCTATCATGGGTATCAGCGGTGTTGTGGCATGCTTAGGTGGCGCGGCTTTCTGTGTCATCTCCGTGGCCACGCTGATCATTGGCAAGAAAATCGTAGCTAAATAAGGAGGATGTTATTATGGATTTGAAACCTGAAGAGCATCCGAAGGGATCCTTTGTTCTCGTGATGATCTTTTTCGTTGTGTTTATGGCTCTGTATCTCTTGAACTGGAAATTCCTTTCGGAAATCTGGATCGTAGGTTAATTGCCTGAATCTGTATTGAACCCCGGCGGCTGCAAGCCGTCGGGGTTTTTTATTTTAATATCCAAAAAATTCACAGTATGATTTTCGTCATAACAACAAACAGTCCCAAGGAGTGATAAGTATGGCAGGCTCCTTTTTTCGCAAACTGGCATCTATGAATATCAGAACACTTCATTCCGCTATCGCGTTGTATGTCGTCTTCATGGCGACGAACGTTTTCGCGGGACCAAGCACGATTGAAAAGTCAGAAGCCGTCATCGGCAGGCTGGCTCCCAATTACCGTCTGATGAATCAGGAAGGCCGGTTTGTGGCGCTTCATTCGCTGAAGGGAAAATATTTGCTGATCAGCTTTATCTATACAGAGTGCCCAGGGCCATGTATCGCCATCACGCAAAGCGTGGCGAACCTTTTCAAACAGATGGATCCAAAAATCGCGGAGCGCACCCAAGGGCTGACCATTACCATAGACAACGTAACTGACTCATCAGAGAAACTAAAAGAGTATGGGCTGGAGTTTACGGACAATTTTGATAGTTGGATATTCGCCCGGACCGACGATGAGACCTTGCCAAGGCTCGCGGCAGACCTTGGTTTCTATTTCGAACAAAAGGAGAAGGGCTGGTTTGAGCATATGAACCGGTTGACGCTTCTGGGGCCGGATATGAGGCTTCTGGCTCACTTTTACGGAACCGATTACGATCCGGTGGCCGTGGAGGGAGCGATCCGCGATTCGCTGGAGGGGCGTACAGTGAAAAACAGGTTGAAGGACACTTTGGATTACGCGCTAGTGTTCTGTTCGGAGTACGATCCGGTATCGGGCACCTACAAGATAGATTATAAGTTTTTATTTGTAATAATATTCCAGGATCTTATCGCCTTGGCCACCGCGGCCTATTTTTTAAGGCACAGAATCTCCCGGATGTTTTCCTGGATATTTAAAGGAAGGACGGAAAGTGGAAGCTGAAAGCGATCATGTAAAAGAAATGCCCGTGGAGGTGGCCAAGGCCGTAAAAGCCAAAAAGGCGCCAAAATATATTCCTTGGATTCTAAGGCCGGGCAACTATTGCCTTGTCTTCGTCCAGGAGAAATTCAACTGGGTGTTCACGCCACAGTTGAATCCGCTCTATTTTCTCGGTTCGATTACATTCCTGCTTTTCTGGGTGGCTCTGGCCAGCGGAATATACCTGTTCCTTTTCTACGAAATGGGTCCTGACAGGGCCTATAACTCGGTGCAATACCTGACAGAGGGGCAGAAATATTATGGCGGGATCATACGCTCTTTGCACCGATACTCATCGGACGGATTGATGGTCGTGATCCTCATACATATGATCCAGGTATTTTTCTCCGACAGGTTCCGCAAATACAGATGGGTGGCCTGGGTCACCGGCGCCGCTATTATTCCGGTCATCTGGTTCGAAGGTGTCACGGGATACTTCCTGCCATGGGACGAAGTGGCCCAGATGACATCCATAGCCATGTCTCAGATCATAAGCACCCTGCCGATCAGCGCGGAGCCGATGGAGCGTCTCTTCGCCCATAACGACGCGGTGACGCCCCTGCTATTTTTCATAATGAACTATCTTCACCTGGCGGTGCCCTGTCTGCTCCTGATCCTGGCATGGGTCCATTGCATGAGGATATCGATGCCATTGATCACACCTCCCGCCCAGATCACCTACTCCATCCTTGCCGCCCTGCTGACCCTGTCGCTGGTGAAGCCGGCGGTGAGCGCAGGCCCGGCGGACCTGGGTTCGCTGGTGGGTGAGGTGAGCATCGACTGGTTTTACCTAGGTGTCTTCGTAATATTCGACTATCTGGACCTGGCGGGAGGGCACGCGCTCTTCTGGGGTGGAGTGGTTTACACCGGATTTATAGCCCTGCCTTGGGTGATAAAGGATCCGAAACGGCATGAGGACGCCATATCCACAGTACCTCAGGTGGATGTCAAAGTGGATCTGGCCAAGTGCAAGGGGTGCCCCCTGTGCCAGCAGGCATGTCCATTCGAGGCGATGATACTGGTGAACCGCAAGGACGGGAAAAATTACGACACCCAGGCTGAGGTAATCCCGGCCCACTGCGCCCAGTGCGGATTCTGCGTGAACGCATGCGAATTCGGGGCGGTGTCCATGGGTGGATGGAACAAGGGGACATTTCATGACTATGTCACCAAGATCTTCACTCCGGCGCCTGGAGGCAATGGAGAGAGCATCCCCACCTCTATAGCGTTCATTTGCGAGCGCAGCTTTAATCTGGAAGGATTCCTCACCGACGATTGCATGCGTGTGGCCACTTCGCCGGATGTGGGTGTCATGGTCGTCCCATGCATTGGCTCGGTCAGCCCCTCGCTGGTGGAGCATTGCTACGAGGTGGGCTCCAAGGGAGTGATGGTGATCGGGTGCCGTGGCCTGGACTGTCACTACAGGGAGGAGCGTAGAAGAGTGCACTTGTCCAAGGAGGATGGTTCGCACAAATTCATGGTGGAGAGCATCGAGGACAATCGACTGAGGATCATGTTGGTTTCGCCGCTTCAGATAGAGAAGATCCGTCAGGATATCGACGAGTTCAACGAGGAAGTCAAACAAGGAGTGGCGTCATGAAGGAGAGAAGGCTATCCCCTGGCGGGGTTATAATGTTGTTTATGCCTGTGGTTTTCATTTATCTGTTTTCCACCTGGCCATCGTATGAGTTCTATGCGCCGAATGAAAGTCAGCTTCTGATCTCGCTGAAGAAGAGGACGGAAAAGACTCATATTTGCGATGAGAAGGAGAGGGAAGCGTTCATGGAGGAAATTGCGAGCAAACCGAAGCATATGCAGGTGGTGCATCGCGAATGCGGCAGCAGGGACAGGGTTCCGCTGGAGCTTAAAATCTGGCTGGACGGCGTGGAATCACTCTCCAAAGTGATCAAACCGGCCGGGATTCGCTCCGATGGTGTGGTTTTCGTTTATGAAAAATTCACCTTTAAAAGCGGGCCGCACGATATCAGGATCACCATGCGTGATTTCAAGGACAACCCGAAGATAAAGGTGCATGAGTTCAAGGAGCATCTGGATTTTCAACCGCGAAAAGTGACGCTGGTCTCCTACACTCCAGAGACCGATGCGCTGCTTATCCATAAGTGATCGGACGCCGTTCGCCGGGCCTGACACCCGGCGAACGGTTCTATTTCTCGAATCCTCCAGCCTGGATTTTCATCTACACATTCAGTAGGGAAAAGCGCCGCCTGGGCGCTGACAAATGAAGTTACAAATTCTGATTAAATGAGGCGGTATGAAAAGAATAGTGATCCTGGGAGCGGGAACCGGCGGAACAATCCTGGCCAACACTCTTTCCAGAAAGCTTTCAGGATGGAATATCACCATTATCGATAAAAGCCAGCAGCACATCTATCAGCCAGGCCTGCTTTTCATCCCATTCAGGCTCCATGGCTATGAAGAAAGCGGCGATGTGTCCCAGCCGATTAGAAAGCCGTTGCCGGATAGTGTGGATTTTGTTTCCGCCGAGGTGACGGGGATTGATTACTCCGCCAACAAAGTGGAAACCACCGCCGGTGAGTTTGGCTACGACTGGCTGATCCTGGCCATGGGGTGCCGGGTGGACCCCACAGCCATAGAGGGGCTCTCAGAGGCGATGGGCAGGAGCGCCCACACCTTTTACGAGCTGGAGGGCGCCCTGGCCCTACAGAAGGCCCTGGACGGATTCAAGGAGGGAAAGCTGGTCCTCAATATTGCCGAAATGCCGATAAAGTGCCCCGTGGCGCCTATCGAATTTGTATTCATGGCCGATTATTATTTAAACCTCAAGGGTATCCGGGAAGCTGCAGAGGTGGAGATGGTCACTCCGCTCACCGGCGCATTCACAAAGCCTGTGGCCTCTGCGGCGCTGAACGACATCGCAGCGGCGAAGAACATCAAAATAACACCGAATTTCGAAACAGCCTCCGTTGATCACGAAAAGAAGGTAATTACCTCATTTTCCGGGGAAAAGGTGGAATACGATATTCTGGCCTCCATTCCGCCTAACGTGGGGCCGGAGGTGATAGACGACTCCGGGCTGGGTAACGGCGCGGGGTATGCCTTGACGGATCCCCATACGCTAAAAAGCAAAAAAGCGGACAACATATATGTCTTGGGCGACAACACAGACGTACCCACCTCCAAGGCCGGCTCCGTGGCCCATTTCGAGGCCGAAGTGGTGGAAGCGAATATTCTAAGGGAGATATCGGGTCAGGCGCCCCATCCCGATTTTGACGGACATTCAAACTGCTTCATAGAGTCGGGATACGGAAAAGCTCTGCTGATAGATTTCAACTATGAAATAGAGCCTCTTCCAGGCAACTTCCCCCTGGCCAAAATAGGGCCGTTTAGTTTGCTAAAGGAGACCAGGCTGAATCACTGGGGAAAACTGGCGTTTAAACAGGTGTACTGGAATCTGCTTTTGACCGGCCATTTGCCGGGAGATCCATTGCTGCCTGCAGCCATGAGCCTGGAAGGCAAGGACGTTTCGTTGTTGTCGCAAAAGCGCCACTGACACCGGGGCCGGCTTCAGGGGCCAAGGATAGACAAAGCGTTCCTAAGCCACCCTGCGCGGGATCAAATATTGGAAAACTCCATGTTTTCCAGGCGGCGGAAGACCATGGAGCCGTTATGCTCCACCTGCTCATAGTAGTCGTGGAAACCGTTCAGGCTGTTGTTATGGTCGAGCACCAGAAAGCCTGTTCGGGTGAGCATGTATGTGAACTGGGTGAGGACGGATCGCTGGGTCGCCTCGTTGAAATGCTCCAGAGCGTTCCGGCAGAATATCACGTCAAAGCCGCCTAGCCTGGTGAATGGTTCGGCCAGATTCACTTTACGAAAATCCACAATGTCCTGGATGGTGCTTTTGGTCATCCATTTTCCGCCGGATGATATAAAGAATTTGTTTCGGCGCGCCTCGTCTATCCCATGATGGACCTCCTCCTCGGAGTACTCGCCGGAAACCGCTTTTGCCAGGGCCGTGGCGGAAAGATCGCTTGCCAGAATATTGAAGTCGTTCCTCTCCACTCCCATCTCCCCGGCGCCATCCACGAATTCGTTGATAAGCATGGCGATGCCGTATGGCTCATGCCCTTTGGAGGCCGAAGCGCTCCAGATGTTGATCTTTGCGCCCCTTCGCACATGGCTTTTGCGCTTGCGGCTCACAATAGTCTCCGCCAGCTTGGGCAGGATCACGTCATTGAACGTCTCGAAAGGCTGCAGGTCGGAGAAAAAATAATTCTCCTCCGAGGTCACGGCCTGGATAACATGGTCGCAAAGCTTGATATCGTTCTTGTAGACAAGGCGGGATATCAGGCCCTTGAAAGTGTTCGTGCCCGAGGAATCGAGGAGCGGGGCCAACCTGGTTTCAGTCTGCTGTATGAAATCGTCATGGACAAAGATGCCGCTCACGCGGTAAATGTAGTTGCGTATCTCCTCGAACTCCCTGACAGTCATACTCATATCAATGCGCCAGCTCACCGGCGTGACCACCCCAACGCCCCAAAAACGGCGAAATCAGGATCGGGCCGCGCCTTAGGTTCCAATAGCCATATACTACACGGATTATATACATTATTTGTGAATTATTCACCTTGCCGCACGCATCTGCCGAACCATTCCCTACCCGAACAGCTTGTCGGACGTCTGCCGCAGGTTCTCCGCCATCAGCGCCGCCAGGTTCCTGTACAGTTTCAGGCACAGCATGGGATTGTTGATTCTCAGCACCGCCTCGTTCACGGCTATCACTGTTGTATCCTCCATGGCCATGGCTGTGGCGGATCTGGGCGCCGAGTCCAATATGGCCATTTCGCCGAAACAGTTGCCGGATTTTAGCGCCTTGATCTCCACGCTCTCGTTCAATTTCTTGTTCTTTAACAACTGCACCTTGCCTTCGATGATTATATACATCTCGTTGCCGATCACACCTTCGGTGAAGATGACCTGCCCGCCCTTGAATTCCTTCTTGTTGGCCAGCTTGAAAATCTCCACCACCTCTTCATCGTCAAAATCGGAGAAGAAAAGGTATTGGCTCTTCAGCTGTTTTATCACGGTCTCGTTCCGGGTCACCTCCTCCCGGTTGTCGACACCATAGCTTCCCATCTTGTTTATAACAAGCTCCAGTATGTCGGAGTAGTCGTTGGCGTGGCCGTACCTGCTCTTCTTATCCTTGTTCAAGGCCCGGAACACTGCGTCATCCAGTTCATCGGGGATAGACTTGTTGTAGTAGCGCATCCTCACCGGATCCTTTTTCAAGACAGCCTTCACCACTTCCTTCAGGTCACTGCCGTTAAAGGGCATCTCTCCGGTCAGGAAATAATAGGACATCGTCCCCAGGCTGAATATGTCTGTCTTCCCGTCCAGGTCATAGCCTAGCATCTGCTCCGGCGACATGAACTGAGGGGTGCCATACACCTGATCCACCCGCTCCTTGCCGGCCAGGGCGCCTGTATGCAGTTTGGCGATACCGAAATCCATGACTTTCGGCTCCCCATTCTTCTGGATCATTATGTTTGCGGGCTTCAAGTCTTTGTGGATTACAGACCTGATATGGGCATAGTGAATGGCCCTTGCTATCTTGGAGAGGATCTGGACCTTCTCCAGCAGGGTGAATGCGTTCTTGTCGAAAATCAGATCCTGAAGCGAGAATCCCTCCACGTATTCCATAACGAAATATGGGACTTCCTGCTTTACCCCCACGTCGAATATGGTGATTATATTGGGATGGTTCAGTCTGGCGGCTATCCTGGCCTCTTTTTTCAGGGTGTCCAGGTCCTCCTCGTTCATGTTCTGGTCGCTGTCATCCGCCAGTTTGATGGTCTTTATGGCCACATGGCGCTCCAGCTCCTCGTCCAGGGCCTTGTACACAACGCCCATGGCCCCGCTCCCTATCTCACTTAAAATCTTATAGCGTCCTAAATAGTCCATGACAATACATTCGGCGATAAGCCACTACTTTTTGTAACGAATTTACGTAACAGCGGTGGCGCCATCCGAACGGCGGCATTTCCGCTTTCCCCCATACCACAGAGATATTACAGTCCATCGAGCCTCGGCTTGTCAATGGTCTTGTGCGGCGCATGAATACAAACCAGGGTGAACAGGATGAAACCTCTATTTCCTGAAAATCCCCTCCGCCAAAAGGCCACGGTATATGACAATGGCGCCCCACAATAACGCAGACATCATCATCGCCAAGCCCGCATGGTAAGCCAGCCAAGCCAGGGCATGATCGTGTTTGAGCATTCCTGTCCATGTCAAAAGGTTCTTCCAGTCGTGGATATCCGGATTATCCCTGCCGGTCATCCCTCCCAGGAGCATCATATCCCCCGCCCGAGCGTCAAAAATATACGGCGCCAGATCCACCAGGTTTTCCCCGGTCCACCACCACGCCACGGAGGCGGCGAAGGGATCACGCCAGGCCAGCAGGAATCCGCCAAGACAAATCAGGGGGACAAGGGTCTGCAACAGGCTGCCCCCCAGGACTTGAACAAAGCGCCCCAGCGGGATGAATATGACATGTCCCGCCTCATGGAAAACCAGGTTCACAAGGTGCATGTAATTCATGGTGTCGACAATCTGGGGGATGGGCAGAAAGAGAAGCTTCCAGGTTCCGATTAGAAGCAGAATCCATAACGCTCCCCGCGCCCAATGAGCCCATGCCGGCAGTTCGATCAGCTCCTCAAGCAGGAACCGGTGGATAAACACCTTTCGGCGCTCCCACTCTCCCCCAGTCGCATCCTTATAGTCGGCCTTGACCGACGCCGGGCCGGGCGGAATGGGTGGAGCATCATCCACCTCCAGGGAGTCGGTCCACGAGGGGGAATCCGTGTCGGGGGATTGATAAGCTTTGCGACGAGCGATCTTGGCGAAAATCACACCGCATTTCACACACTCGGCTTTTCCGTCAGGCTGTGAGAAGCCGCACTTGGGACATTTCACAGGGACCCTCTTCTTATCTCCCCGGTGGATATCACGGGATCTCCACCTCAGTAGCCGCCAACTTCACTTTCATGACGCTTTTCAGCAGGACCAGCGCCGCGCCAACAGGTTTCACCGGCGCGCCATCCTTCCACCAATCGGGGATCAGGGCCAGGGCGTCCACATCCGCTTTTTCATCCTCCATCACCCGCAACACAACCACCGAAATGATATTCTTCTTCAGGTCCATACAGGTGGCCTGCACCAGCCTTCCATGGCTCGTTTCCTCCCTGGCCACTCCCACCAGCCCGGCTTTCTTTCCATCGGCGGCCACAGCCAAAAGCCAGCCCAGCCCCTTGATCTGGCCGCCGGATTTGAAGGCAATCAGTTTGACGCCTTCGCCATACACCAACGCCGGATCTTCCATTCCCTT
>JAOUMU010000169.1 GCA_029881335.1 Nitrospinota bacterium
CCCGCCTGGAATCAATGTCGCGGCTAGAGCGCTGGCTGTGCTGGATAAAGCCGGGAAGTTGATCGATGACAAACCTCGTCGGCCCGCCGTGATATGGGGATGGCGCCAGCTGACCGGTGTTACCGCCATCGCCGCCACGGTTCTACTTACCGTTATATCCATACTGCCGGGCGAATCCACCGCCATATCATTGGAGAAACTGACCACTCAGCATCGAATATGCATGCTAGAAGGGCATCACAAAAACTACCGCTGCGATACCGAGGTGGAATTCGGTGAAATGATGATGAGCGAATTGGGCCTTACGGCCCGCCCATTCGAAACACCTGGCGACGCGTTCAAGAAGGGTGACATATGCCGAATCGGTGACACCAAGGTAGCCCATGCCCTACTGGAAATTAACGGCAATACCATATCCTACTTTCGCTTGCTCGACGCCAGCGAAATATTGAAAAACGATGGCGGCTGGATCGCCCATTCCAGTGATGTATGGTGGAAAAAAACGAGAGGACACCTGGTCGTCCTGCGCCGATTCGGAAGAGGGGACTATGGTTTGTACACAGGGAATGTGGAGATCGGCGATATTGCGGATAATATCCTTGAAGGCCAAATCAGCGCTAAATAATTCCCTTTTTTCCATTGGATGGAACTTTTTCCCTGTCCCTTATGTTTAAACAACTTAGAAGGCAAGGATCGCAAAAGAGCAAGGCATATCCGGTTTTGCTCCGAACAACCACTTGAATGGAGGACCCATTGCATCGAGCCGCACACATAATATTGGCCGCTGTGGCGATACTTGGCGCCACAGCGCAGGAAAGCATGGCCGCGGATACTCTCTCCCTGGAAAAAGCGGTTCGTATTGCCAGGGAGACTAATCCCGGTTTGGCGGCGAAAAGAGCCATGGCGGAGGCGGCGGGGCAGGCTCCATCTCAGGCAGGTTCGCTCCCTGACCCTATGTTTACGATGAACGCCATGAACCTTCCTGTTGATTCATTCTCCACCTCCAAAGAAAATATGACCCAGTTCCAAGTCGGAATCTCACAGCGAATACCCTATCCAGGGAAACTGGGCCTGCACGAAGAATCCGCCGAGCACAAAGCTCGCGGGATGCGGGAGGAGCAAATGGACTATGAGGAGGAAATGGTCCGTCAGGTGCGGTTGGCCTGGTGGAACCTTTTCTATCTAGACAGGGCCATAGAAATCGTCAGGAATAGCCAGAACCTTCTCCGGCAGTTGGTGCTGATAGCGGAGATGAAATACAAGGTGGGAAATGGCCTCCAGCAGGATGTGCTCCTGGCGCAATTGGAGCTTTCCAAGCTCCTCGACAAGGAGATTGGCCTCGCATCACTCAGAGAACAGATGGCCGCCTCGCTCAATGGGATGCTCAACCAATCAACGGGGAGCGTTGTAAAGTTGCCAAGACGGGTGAACGAAGCTTTGCCTCGTTTAAAATCCGGGGTCGCTCTGCAGGCGGAAGCTCTACGCTCCCGGCCATTGCTGGCGGCCAGGACGGCCCAGAAAGAGGCGGCAAAATCAGAGTTGGAGCTTGCCCGGAAGGGTTACTATCCCGACTTCAATCTGGCGGCCACATACGGGTTTCGGGGGGCGAATCCCGCAAGCGGCGAACCAAGAAGCGACCTTGCCTCGGTCATGCTGAGCATGTCGATTCCCCTATATGCCGGCTCCAGGCAGTCGCGCCTGGTCGCACAGAGAATCCATGAGCAAGACGCAGTGGAGAACGCCTACGTGGAGACGGAGAACAACATACTCGCCTCAATTACCGGTTTAATGTCCGAGTACCGTAAAGCGACAGCCCAGGCGGAACTATTCAAAACGGGAATCATACCTCAGGCGAAGCAGACGGTGGAATCAATGCAGGCCGGATACCAGGTGAACAAGGTGGATTTTCTGAACCTTGTCCGCGCCCAGATCACCCTGTACAACTACGAAATGGACTATTGGAAATCAGTGGCGTCAGCCAACCAGGCTCTGGCCTCTCTCATGCGGGCGGTGGGGCAGGAGAGAGTATATGAATAAAAAGATATTTATCACTTTTTTGATGGCCCTCCTGGCGGGCCTGGCGGGTGGTTACTTCATCGCGGGAAGCGGTTCGGAAAACTTGCCTTCGGGAGAATCAGAGATCGCCGAAAAAGAGCCGGTTTTCTATCGTAATCCGATGAATCCGGAAATCACCAGCCCCGTCCCGGCGAAGGATGAAATGGGGATGGAATATATCCCCGTCTACGCCGATGGCGGCTCCAGCGCGGACACGCCCACAGGGAGCGTGAATATAGATCCGGTAATAGCCCAGAATATAGGGGTCCGGTCTGTCTTGGCGGTAAAAAAGTCTTTGACTCGTGATGTGCGGACTGTTGGCCGTCTCGATTTCGATGAGAAACGGGTCACCCGGCTTCATCCAAAGGTGGAAGGGTGGATCGATGAACTCTTTATCGATGTCACAGGCGCCAAGGTGGAACAGCAAACCATGCTCCTGTCGCTCTATGCGCCCCAACTGGTCTCCTCGGAGGAAGAGTATCTGCTGGCGCTGAAGAACGCCGAGTTGCTCCAGAAAAGCTCCCAGAAGGATATCCGGGAAGGAGCCCGGAGGCTTGCCGACGCGGCGCTGGAGAGGCTGAAACTTTTCGACGTGCCGGAGCACCAGCTAGAAGCGATCCGGCGGGAGAAAAAGATATTCAAGAACCTGCACATACACTCACCTTTCGACGGAATCGTAATCGCCATCGGCGTGCGGGAGGGGCAGTTCGTCACACCTAAAACGGAACTATACACAATAGCGGATCTGAGCCGGATATGGGTATATGTCGATATTTACGAGGACGAGATGCCGTGGGTTCGGGCGGGGGACGCCGCGGAAATGAGCGTTACCGGGGTGCCGGGCAGGGTCTTCCTCGGGACGGTGACATACATCTACCCCTACCTAGACGCGAAAACGAGAACCAACAAGGTACGATTGGAATTCGACAATCCCGACCAATTGCTCAAACCGGAGATGTTCGCCCGAGTCACCTTGAAAACCAGCCGCCAGGTGGACGCCGTGGTGGCGCCGAGCGAGGCGATCGTGAGGACCGGCGCCCGGGAACAGGTTTTTGTGGTGAAGGGGGAAGGGAAGTTCGAGCCGCGAAATGTGCGGCTGGGAGTCACCACTGGGGGGATGGTGCAGATCGTCGAAGGAATCTCGGCGGGTGAGCGTGTCGTCACCAGCGCCCAGTTTCTCATAGATTCCGAATCGAAGCTAAACGAGGCTACCGCCAAGATGCTTGGACTGTCGGACGCCAAAGTTCGGGAGTCGGGTCCCGGCATGGAAATGAGCGAATTGAAGATGGAGAGGCCGGACGATATGAGCATGGACGATATGAGCATGGACGATATGAGCATGGATGGAATGAGGCTGGAGGAGGGTGAATGATCCAGGCGATAATTGACTCTTCGATCCGGAACAGGGCGCTGGTGCTCATCGCCACGGTCATAGTGTTCGTCGCCGGGCTGTTGGCGCTGCAACGAATCCCGCTGGACGCCATCCCCGACCTTTCCGATGTCCAGGTCATTGTATTCACCGAGTACCCAGGACAGGCGCCCCAAGTTGTGGAAGATCAGGTCACTTATCCGCTAACCACCGCCATGCTCTCGGTGCCGGGTACGAAGGTGGTCCGGGGTTACTCGTTTTTCGGGTTCTCTTTCGTCTACATCATTTTTGACGATGACAAGGATATGTACTGGGCGCGCAGCCGAGTGCTGGAATACCTTAATTATGTCGCCGGTCGGCTCCCTTCCGGCGTGACTCCCACCCTGGGCCCGGACGCCACAGGTGTCGGCTGGATCTACGAGTACGTCCTTATCGACAAGACCGGCAGGAGCGATCTGGCCTCGCTCCGCTCCCTACAGGACTGGTATATGCGCTATCCCCTGCAGACGGTGGAAGGAGTCTCCGAAGTGGCCAGCATCGGCGGATTCGTGAAGCAATATCAGGTGGAAGTGGACCCGGATGCCCTGGCCGCCTACAACATCCCCCTTTCCCGCGTGAAAATGGCGATCCAGAGATCC
>JAOUMU010000069.1 GCA_029881335.1 Nitrospinota bacterium
ATTCCTTCATACCAGCATCGGGCTTTCATCTTTTCCATGTCATAACCAAAAGCCCACAACTTGTATGAGCTGGATTCGATATACCTGGCGCTGTTGAAATAATGATGAATCACATTTGCCGGTTCCACGGCGTTTTCATTATCCGCGTATGCAAGGCCCAACCAGTTGCGGTAGCTTAAGCCGCCTGGATTGGCATGCAAGGGGAGAATAAGGCCATCCTTCTGCTTCCTATGGGGGGACAATGGATGAGTCCAGGCGCCTTCATAGTTCACTCCATAATTTTTGGTAATGAAGCTTGTCACGTTAAAATCGGAGCTTTCGCCGCAGAGATTGCATTCACCTTGCGTTCTGCTGTTTAAATTGATCCGGATCCTGCGAGGTGTGGCCCAGAACATCTGCACTGGATGGGCATGCTCTGGAAAAGTGTCAGCGCCGGTCTTCGCTTCGCTGGTCCTGGTGGCGGCAAGCCAGGGGAACTTGTATATATCATCCTCAAGAGACATGTTTCCAGGTAAATTAGCAAACTCATCGCCGCCAATAACATTGAGCCATATGGTCTGCCATGTTCGTTCTCCAGCGATAAGAGTGGTCAAGGGGCCACCACCGCGCAAAGACGTGCGGTGTCCAGCGCCGCCGGAGGGAGCATTGGTCTGGAGGGCGAAAAGAGAGATGGCGCAACATGCCATGCATTCTCTGTTAAGGCTATTTCTTTTTATAAAGTGGTCAGTGTTTTCTTTCAGGGCTTTAGCGCCGGGTGTTTCCAATAGCAGAACATTTATCTCCTTTTGTTCACCATCCGTCAGGGAATAATCCTGCATGAATCTTGGGCCGTCTCCTCCCAGGTTAAAGGCGTGCTCCACCGTGGCGAACTTCTTCTTCAATTCCTCCGGGGCGGGAGGATCGTTGAACCATTCCTCCCATTCGCCCTCGTCCTCCGGGGCGGCGGTGGTCTGCAACAGCCCGATCATGAACTGGGCCAGGGCGCCGTTGAAGTCCGGCCGGGGAGCGTTGAAGGCTATGATGGGGTCCTCCGGGCCGCTGGTGATTTGGTATGGGGCGATCTTCTGCGCCTTTCCGCTTTCTCTTTTAACAGGTATCCATTCCTCATGAATCAGATTGAAGTCCATTATTCGCTCCTTGATTTGTTTAGAACTTGCAGCCCCCTGCTTTTTGTATATTCCACGATGACGGTGTTGCCATCTCTATCTTTTGCCTCGCCAACCCAGGCGTTTCCCACTGTTGGCGTCATGGGGACCTGGACCACCCATCGGCCCTTGCCCCCCATTCGCTCTTTCATATCCTTCATCGCCCGGCCCAGGGCAGGATCCCCCGGCTCCGCTTCGCCGCTTATTTTGCGAGCGTTGACACTCACCTGGCTGTGCTCCTTATGTTGCTTTGCATTCTCCGCTATCGGGAGCAGACTGGCGCCGTCCCACACCGCCAGCTGGAGGGTGACGCTCATATCTCCCAGCCGTGTGGGGGCTTTTGTGTCGTCCAGCCATTGGGCGGGGGTGGCCCTATATCCCTGGTCAAGCTTCAGGCTGTTCAACCTTGCATATGACCGGTCGCTGAACCTGGCGCCATCAGCCTGGTTCGCGCTTGCCTGCATGCCGGGTGGGGACTTGGCGTCTGGCCCATACACTCCCTCGATCAACAGGCGGGCGTCTTCCGGCATTTTCCATCCCCCCTTTTGGTGGATAAGCCGCGCCGTGAGCCACAGCTGGCCATGGTGGGGATAGACATACGCCGCTTTTGGAAACATATTCTTATACCAACCGGAATCCGGGGTATCTGTGGGGGGTGGACTGAAGACAATGAGCTGCGGCGTTCCCCTGCAATCTTTCCCACTGCTTATGGGGTTGCCCTGCTTGTCCCTGGTGTGGCGGCACAGGCGGCCAGCCCGCTGGATCAGCGAGTCAACAGGCGCCAGGTCGCTGATCATCAGGTCGAAATCAAGATCCAGCGATTGCTCCACCACCTGGGTGGCCACTAATATCTTCCCCGCGCGCTCCAGATGTCCACTTTTCACGCCAAAAAGGCGCCGGATTTCCTCTTCGATCTCCAGCCTGTGCCCCATGGCGTATCTGGCGTGGAAAAGCCGCGCGTTTTCGGCGCCCAGGATCGGCTCAAACTTATCGTATGTCTCCATGGCGTCCGCCACCGTGTTCCTGATCCAGCAAACGCATTTGCCCTTTTTGACCACCTCCAGGGCCAGGGCCATAACCTGGTCACTATCTGATATCAGCCGCGCCTTGATCAGTATTCTGGTTTCGTCACCCGCCTTTACAGTGGTCCTGTGGCATGCCTTGGCGGAGACATGGGTGAACAAGGGATAGCCCATGCCGTCCGCTGTCGGTGGATCACCCGCGTCCTCATCGCAGTAAATTCTTTCAAGCTCCGACCGTGTGGTTTGCGGCAAAGTGGCAGAGAGAAGAATGGCGCTTCCCCCTTGCGCCCGGTGGAACGCCAGCAATGTTTTCAGCAGGCCGTTCATGTAATCGTCGCAGGCGTGTACCTCGTCCACGATCAACACTTTGCCGGACAGGCCCAACAGCCGCAGCGATTGATGCCTGGAGGGGAGTATGGACACCAGGGCCTGATCGATGGTCCCAACCCCGATATGGGCCAGCAAAGCCTTCTTCCTGCTATCGGCTATCCATGCGGAGCATTGCGCCGAGGCCGTCTCATCCTCCATGCTCCCATAAGTTTGAGTGGACATATCCATCGGCAGAATGGAATTATTAAAATCAGACATCAGATGGCTGGAACCATGAGCCAGGACCAGGGAAGGATTGCCATCGCCGGAGTAAAGGCGGCGGTATGCCTTGGCCATCCTCTCATACATGGCGTTGGCGGTGGCCATGGTGGGAAGAGCCACATACACGCCGCTGGCCAGACCTTGCGCCATGAGACGGTGGGCCAGAGTAATGGCGGCTTCTGTCTTCCCGGAGCCTGTCATATCCTCCAGGATAAAAAGCTGGGCGGTGGAGGCTATGGCGCAATTATCCACATGGGCCTGCATGGGCCTTAGGCTGGCGAGGGTTGGGAATATTTTTCCCGCTCCACCGGCTGGGCTGATTGGGGACGGGAGAACGCCGGACTTTAACAGAGCGTGACGCGCCTGCGCCAGGGCCGTTTCCCGCCAATATTCCTCCAAGGGGATCACCCCGGATACGTGGGGGAAAAATCCGGTGTTGGAGCCGATCCAGTCGCAAAGGATAACCAGTCCGGCGAAGAGCCAGGAGGCGCGTTTCAGCTTTTTCTTTAGAGCTTTTTTCGGGTCAGACGGGAGGTGAATGTCCCTCCGGACATGCAGGCTGAGCATCCGCTTGCAGAACTCGGTGGCCGCCAGAATGTCCTCATCGCTGAAATGGTCTTCCACCATAATGTCCCTGTGCGCTTCCGGGGGATATCCATGATGGCCGATGGCGGGCGGCGCCAGAGCGTCCGATAAATATTTCCATATGGAGAATAGACCATTATAATCATCGGGAAGTGAGCCAGCCTTGGAAAGAGATTCATAAACACGCTTCTGCCATAGCATGTAACCAAGGTTGCCATGGCTGACGGAGTATGGCTTCAAGCTTTCTTTCTTTTGTAGCAACATGTAAATATCCGGCCTTAGCGCCTGGAATCTGCCGGAGAATTTGCCAATATCATGGATTGAAAGAAAGAACGGAATTATAGATTTCAGCGCTATGGAGTCCAGCCCGGACACCTCCTCAAGATTTCTGGATAATAACTTATCCGACTCCAGCAAATGAAGGCCGGTGGCTGCCACGTCCAGGCCATGATAACAAAGCAGGTGAAAGCCTGGCTGTGGGCTGATTTCTTTGTCCGCCTTTCCCCAATATCTGTAATGCGAATCCATCCTTTATATCCAGTATCTGAAGATTATTAACCGTATGAAACCCTCTGAGCACAATGATGGCGCCCCTGATACCAACAGCAAACTCAATATTTTCTTCTTCCTGTTATGATCGACTTTTACTTCTATCACAGCCCCTGCCTCATAACGTGAGACAGCAAATATTTCTTATTGGAACCAAATAGACAGTTGCGGCTACTCATATCTCCTCAATGCGTTTTTCATCTTCTCTACCACTTCCGATCTTAAAATATCAGGCGAAAGCACCTCCACGTCCGGGCCGTAGCGTAAGATATCCATCACCAGTTCACGGGAATCTGAATATGGAAATTCCAGCTGGTATTGTCCATCGTCCGCGGCGCGTCCGACTTGCTCAGGATGCCAGCGCTCACGGGCCACCCATTGCGCCACGCAGGGACTGAACCGCAGCTTTGCCAGGAATCGTGGAGCGCCCGCGTAAATGCCGTATGCTGTGCCGTAATGATCGTCCAGTTCCTGATCCATGATCGATTTTGCCTTCTTGTCCGTTACGGTGATCTCAACGATCCGGTCCAGCGCGAAAAGGCGGAGAGCTCCCCTCAGGTGGCAAAAAGCGTCCATATACCAGTTATCCCTGTAATAACTGAGGCGTTGCGGGGAGACAACCCTCTCCTGGTCCTGATCTTGCGACCGGCCATGATAGATGATTAAAAGACGTCGCCTTTTCAATGTCCCTTCGGCGACTTTCTGGAAAACAGCGGCGGCGGGATCATGGAATCCTATCCGCAGGATCCGGATTCGTTTTTCCACTTCCGAGGTGGAGAGGCCCTGAGTCCGAAAAATCTTGTCAATCCGGTCCTTAAGCGGGGAAAGATTATCGTCCAGGAGTCCTGGCTGCAGAGTACCAATCAGATGGTTGCAAGTGAGGAGCGCGTACAGCTCCGATGCGTTGAACCACAGCCCCGGAAGCTCGAAGGATCCACCTCCGTTGTCTGAATAGACATAGCCCTTGTACTTGCGGTCGTACACCACGGGGGCGCCCATGTGTCCGCGCAGGTCATCGAGGATCCTGGTGAACGTGGCGCGCGAGCATCCGAGCTCGTCCAATATCGTATCCCGAGGGACGGGATACCGGGCGTTGCGCAGTATCTTGTCGAGTTTATATATCCGGTCGAACCTGTCCATCGCGAGCCCCCAACGGTAAGGACAACAATCAGCCATTATAATAGCAGAAAAAAATTTAACACTGTCTCAAATTTTATGGCAGCGCCTGACTTATGTTGATTGGCAAGAAGATATGTCATGGATGAGTGTATGTCGGACCCGGAGCTAAATCCTCTGGTGGAGGAGCTAAATGGCAGACGTTGCCACCATGACCAATGGGAGTGGGAGTTCGGATACTGGGAAGCGTAGAAGTATCAACCTGGCCTGAGACCTGTGATTCTAGGCTGGCCCTCCTCGATACCGTTGGCGAGCCACCAGATGAAGAGAAGCTGGTCAGGCCGCATTCTGATCATCTGTGGGAAGCAAGATACTCCGCCTCCAGCATTGAATTCATGGGGCGCCTGGAGGACTAACTTATCACAATCCCTGAGAATGACCGTGTGACGGCCTCTAAATATGGAGTCTACCAGTGGGTGGCGATGCAATCGATGTGGGAAGAAGAGGAGATAAATATTCTGGCCAACATCGCGGACTGGCTCGCCCTGCCCAATGTAACGAATGACTTGTTCAGGAATGAAAATCATGGTCACCGGTCCCTTTATGAAGCCGTATCATGGCTGATCCTAGAGCGCCCGGGGAAGACCGCCCCAGGACTGTTTCTTCTCCCCGATGCGTCTTGAAATGGGATAAGCTTTCCGAACGGCTGGGAAATTGGGAAATTAAATTGGCCCTGCGGATGGACTCTCCCCCACCCCCGGATTTTGTCCTTGATGACAGCAGATTGATCCCGATTACATGTGGGGCAGGGTTGGCTCGGGGGGAAGAGGCGACGAATAACTGCCTGGCCAGGCTTGTGCCTGAAGTGACTTATGGCCAGAGCTTTTTCTTCCAATGGACGCTGAGAGAGCGCCTCACCATTCGGCTTAAATGTGGGTCAGGATGGCAAGTGACGGCTACATCTGCATTTGGGATACAAGAACGAATATCCATCAGAAAGAGAGAGAATTATACGCGTATCGCTTTTGGCCCTATGCGGGTATGGGAGGAACAGGTGGCCTGATTAAACATACGGGGTGGACTTAACGAGAGATAACCTGGTCATAATACTTCTTCTCACTTGCACCCCCCTCGGTTATACTTTTCATTCAACATCGCAAGGAGTATCCATTGTCTACCATCGTCGTTGTCAGGAAAAATGGCCGAGCCGTCATCGCGTCCGATTCCTTGAACACATATGGAAGCATCAAGCAGAAGAGCGAATACACTATCGGGGAGGATAAAATATTCGAGGGGCGCGGCTCCTGGTTCGGTGTCACCGGCTGGGCCGTGTGCGCCCAGGTGTTACAGGATGTATTGTCGCGCAAAGAGATCAAGCTCAACTTCTCCTCCCGGGACAAGATCTTCACCTCGCTTCGCAAACTGCACCCAATCCTGAAAAAGCAGTACTACCTGATGACCCAGGACAGCGGGGAGGGGGAGCAGCCCTTTGAGTCTAGCCAGATCCGGATGCTCATCGCCAATCCTGAAGGGATATTCGAGGCGTGGTCGTGGCGGGAGGTGGCGGAGTATACCAGGTTCTGGGCTATCGGCAGCGGCCAGAAATACGCCCTGGGCGCAATGCATGCCCTGTATGACAGGATCGATTCCGCGGAAGAGATCGCCAGAGCAGGGGCGCAGGCCGGGGCCGAGTTTGACGACGGCTCAGACATGCCGGTGCTTCTGCGGGAGTTGAAGCTGAAGAAGGACAAGCCGAAGTAACCGCCGGGCTGGAATAGTGGCGCCACCCGATATACAATATGGCTATAAAAATGGTTACGTGAAGGAACCGGTATATGGTCAAAGTGAATGTGGCCAAGGCTAAAGCGGGCCTGAGTGAGCTGCTCAGGTAGGCGGAAGCCGGCGAGGATGTGGTGATCATACGCCATGGGAAACCCGTGGCGCGCATTACGGCTCTATTCTCTCCCAAACTGCCGGTGGCTTCCCTGGCGGAATTCAGAAATACAATGCCCCCATGGCGGAAACCCAGCGCCAAGCTGCTGAGCGACGCCCGTGAAGAAGAGCCCTGATGCTCTACTTCGACACCAGTTATCTCGCCCCGCTTTTATTGCGGGAGAAATCCAGCGTGCGTATAGAAAAGTTCTTTCTTGATGTGCAGCCGGGAGACGCTGCGGTAAGTCATTGGACCCTTGTCGAGTTTTCATCCCTGCTTGCCAGGGAAGTGCGGATGGGTGGCTTGGACGCTCAAATAATGCAGATGACCGACCAGCGGTTTCTCCATCTGGTAAACGAATCTTTTAATGTCCTGTCTGCGGATATTGACGATTTTATTTTGGCCAGAGGATTTGTGCAAACCTACAAAAGCGGATTGAGGGCTTGAGACGCTCTTCATCTTGCCATCGCCTCCAACCATGGCGCCCGGTCAATCTACAGCCTGGATAAAAAAATGGTGGCGGCGGGCAAGACCCTGGGCTTGCCGGTCAGCCATTGAAGAATGGGCGATAAGCCGCTCTGGCTGGACTTGCTTATGACACGTGCTGTGGGCATAATCTGGCGATATCACTAAAGGAATTCTTATATGCCCTGGTATGGCGCTGGCCCGGTCAAGTGGGACGGGTTGTTCTCCGTCCGGCTATTCACAACATGGTGGCGAACCCTTGCCGACCCAAAGGGGCTTGTGGCCGAGGCCCTTGCCGAAGATTATAAAAAGATCATCCATCCGATACCTCTATTCTTGTTCTGGCTTGTCTTGAGCACGACTACCCTCATCTTCCTTGAAATGACAAGGCCTCCTGAATATTGGAATTACTATGTCATGTCGTTAAGCGACGAGTCGTTTAACGATCTGTATATCGCTCTGGATTATATGGATGACGACTATGAAACGGATTGGGAAAAGGGAGGGTATCAAGAGGTTGAAAGAGGCATGTCGAAGATAATGATGGAAAAAGCGGGGTCTATAACAATCGATGGTTTAATCACATGGCTTGAAAAAGATAAGGGCGCAAGCAACCTGAGTGAGGGTTTGCGCTACCTATGGGGAAAAGAAGATAAATATTCTTCCCTAACTATTGGAGTAGAGTTATATTTTGAGTTTCTAATAGTATTTATCTCCGCCTTTATGGCGCATATTGCTCTTAACAAAAATGACAGGGACATTACTCAGGCGCTGCATGTTTACCTCTTCCTTTCCGCGTTCTGGGGGCCAATCTTTATTGTTTATAGTATTGCATTGCGCCTGGCCGGGTATGAAAGCCCTTCAAAGGTGGACGATTCAATGTTTCTGATATTCGGGATGGTTATTCCACTTTTGCTAATATCGACTCAATGCGTTGTGCATTTCTCCGTTCTATTCAGAATTTCCCATGGGGCTGGGATATTGCGGACTTTGTCCATAGGCTTTATGACGATGCTGGTATCTATAATTCTTTTCATACTGGTGTGCGACGCCATGAGGTTCGGCCTTGGGCTGGATTCTTTGTTTAGCCAAGATAGTTAATCGCGCTTTCTTCGCCACCCTCCTCCCTCCATGGTATCCTGTTCATTTTCCGATTTGGAGACGTACCGGATGATACTTACTCTGCTGGGTCACGACAAAATCAAAGATACGGCCCCCGAGGAGGAACCAAAAAAGCGCGCCGGATTCTTTCGCGCACTGGCCAAGGGTCTTGCCAAAACCCGCCGCAACATGAACGAGGGATTCGAACGTCTGGTGGGCGCCCACGCAAAGCTGGACGAGGAGTTCATGGAGGAGCTGGAGGAGATTCTGTTCGCCGCGGATATCGGCCCGGAGATCACCATGCGCATGGTGGGGGACCTGCGCCGCGACGTGAAACGCAACCTGCTAAAAGACACCGGCGAAGTGGTGGAGTTCATAAAGAAAGAGCTGACCGATATCCTGATCAAGGATACTCCCCAGGAACCGGCGAACGTAGAGACGCCTAAGCCCTTTGTGCTGCTGGTCATCGGCGTGAATGGCTCTGGCAAGACCACCACCATAGGCAAAATGGCGGCCAAGCTGGTGGCCAACGACAAAAAGGTGCTGCTGGCCGCGGCGGACACGTTCCGCGCTGCAGCCATAGAGCAGCTGGAGACCTGGGCCAAACGGGCCGGAACAGATTTCGTGCGTCAGAAGGAGGGGGCGGACCCGGCCGCTGTGGTGTACGACGCAATGCAGGCCGCCAAAAGCCGCGGTGTGGACGTGGTGATCGCGGACACCGCCGGAAGGCTCCACAGCAAGGTGAACCTGATGGAGGAGCTGAAGAAGGTGAAACGGGTCATAGAGCGGGAGATACCCGGCGCCCCCCACGAGACCTTGCTGGTGCTGGACGGAACTACAGGGCAGAACGCTGTGAACCAGGCCAGGATGTTTCACGAAGCGGTGGGGATCACTGGCATCGTATTAACAAAACTCGACGGCACGGCAAAAGGAGGCGTGGTGATCAACATCACCGAGTCGGTAAAGACTCCCGTCAAGCTCATCGGCGTGGGGGAGAGGGCCGAAGACTTGCGCCCCTTCGATCCGGAGAGCTTTGTGGCCGCAATATTCTCCGGCATGCCGCCCGGCGCGGCTGATGATGATTGAGTCTGGCGCCTGTGGCTAGTATTATGCGTTGTCCTGCAAAACCACTTTTTAGGCCAGCTTCCACTAAGGGAGGTATTAATGGACCTGAAGTCGCTGGAGAAATTCCGCGATCCTGTCAATGGAGCAAGGGGTATACCAGCCACCGGATTTGGGCTCACCTACGTCCACGGTTTATCTTTACTCCGGGGGATCAGACAGACGCTACTCCTTGACAGATGTAATTCCCTCTTTCTTGGACCAGGAAACGGTCACCGGCTTAACCTCAAGCATCAGGGGATGTATGATCAAATCGCGGTTAGTTACAATATAGTCGAAAGGGGCGGAGGATTGTTCCGGGGCGACATGAAGAGGACCCGGCTGGAAATCCTGCAGAATATTATTCCGGTTGCCGGGTGCAGAGCGCTGGAAGTATCCCCTGGAACGGGCTCCAGGGACAATGTGGGAGATGTCTTCGATCCGGTCGTTAGCCTCCAGGGAGGCGCTGGATCTAAAGTGAAGATGTTGCAAGGTGTAAAAATCTATATGGTAAGCTTCCCTAAACCAGTAAACTGACGAGGAGGACAATCATGGTTGAAACCCCATCCACAATGCTCGACTTGGGAACAGAGGCGCCAGCCTTCTCCCTGCCGGATCTAGATGGCAAAACAGTTTCCCTGTCCGATTTCCCCGGCGCCAAGGCGTATCTGGTCATGTTCATATGCAATCATTGCCCATATGTAAAACATGTGCAATCTGTCCTTGCGCCATTGGCCGCGCGGTTCCAGGCCCAAGGCGCAGCGGTGATGGCGATAAACTCCAACGACACGGAGAATTACCCGGCGGACAGTCCGGAAAAAATGGTGGATGAGGCGCGGCTGGCAGGCTACACATTCCCATACCTGTACGACGAGTCGCAGCAGGTGGCCCAGGCATATCGCGCCGCATGCACGCCCGACTTCTTTGTGTTCGATAAGGACAAAAATCTGGTCTACCGAGGCAGGATGGATGCCAGCCGTCCAGGGAGTGACATTCCTGTAACAGGCGCCGACCTGACGGAGGCGATGGAGGCGGCCATGGCCGGGAGGACTCCACCTGGGGATCAATTGCCCAGCGTGGGGTGCAATATCAAATGGAAACCGGGGAACGAGCCGGATTACTTCGGATGATAGCCCTCCATATGGAGCATTGCCAGTTTTTGTCCAACGCCACCCGGCCCGCTGAAGCCCCCCATGGCGCCATCCCTCCGCACCACCCGATGGCAGGGGAAGATCAGAGGAACCGGATTTTTTGCCATGGCTCTGCCCACGGCCCTGGCGGCGCCGGGTTTGCCCGCCATCAGGGCGAGTTGGGAGTAAGTGACCACCTGACCCCGCCCCACGTTTTCTTTCAGGGTAGACAGGATCAATCGGTCGAATTTCGAAAGGGGGGATAGATCCACGGGATCGTCAAATTCCACCGGTTCTTTTTCGAAGTATGCCGAAATTCGGCGGGCCAGGTCCTCCGGCGGCGCCCCTTCGCCTCCCTCTGGCGCCCATTGTCTCATCCCGGCTTCCAGCGCTTTTAGCTTCAGTCCCGGCAACCAGAGGCGCGCCACCTTTGGCCCGAGCATACCAAGGCCGACGGGCCCCATTCTGGTAGGGATCATCATGGTTCGTTCCGTTACTTTCATTTCTCTTCGCCGGCTAAACGGTTTATAGGCATATCGCTGATATAATTGATTGAAAATAGGCCCCGGCAGGGTGATAATGTCATATAAATTAAACGTAGACCAAATCCCATGACTTTGCCTGAAGTTGGTTCGAGCCGTTATTTCCCATTGAAATTCCTATAATACATGAACGCTGACAAGGATAATTTAAAATCCAACGACGAAGCTGGCCTGCTGAAGGGATTCCTGGAAGAGTCTGATGAGATGCTGGCTGAAATCGAGACCACCACTCAGCGGCTGGAGGACGAGCCATCCAACCTGGACCTGGTGCATGAGATTTTCCGGGTGGCCCATTCGCTGAAGGGGAACAGCTCCTTCTTCAATTTCATCAATGTAAAAAGGTTTTGCCACACTTTCGAGAGTTTCCTGTCGTTAATCAGGGATAGAACACTGGAGATCGACGATGGGATCGTCCTGCAGATACTGGACGGAGTTGACCATATGAAGTCGATCTTCGTCCGTCTGGCCGGGGGGGGAGGGGCGGACGTGATTCTGCTAGCCAGCGAGGAAGAGTACCTGGGGTCCATCGGCCGCATGCTGGAGCCCGGCGCGGAGGAGGGGGGCTTGGCGCCGCTAAAGCAGGAGTTGACCTCCTTCTTCGAAAAAGCGCGCCGCGAATATGGCATGGAAGAGGACGCGCCCATGATGGAGATATACGAGATAATTGCCAGGCATGCTCCCACCCTGCTGGGCAAACCCAAGGGCGCCCGCGCTGCGCCCATCTCCCGGTGGCTCTCCGGCAAGCTGGACATAACCCGCGAATATGGCGAGCTAAAACGAATAATGGACGAGGCCAGGGATGGTCGGCTGACCCAGGGGGGGGCTTTCATAACCGCCCTGGAGACGCTGATCGCAAAGCATTGGAATGGCGCCCAGGGGGATCGTGCAAGGGAGCTGGAGGTGGTGAGGTCTGAGTTCGAGACTTTCTACCAGGATGAGATAGGCCTGGACGAGGTGCTTGTCCAGAGCCTTCACCTGATGTTGCAGAAGTACCAGAAGAGACTTACCGAGATCAAACCTGAGGAGTCTGTTGGGCCAGGTTCCGTCGGCGGCCCCCAGATGGAGCGAAAAACCGGCTTTGTCCGCGTTGAGGAATCCTTGCTGGATGTTTTTCTGGAAAACGTGGGAGAGCTGATCACCCTGAGCGAGCTTTTTAACTATCTGCAAAGGAAGGTGGAGGATCGTGAATTTGATGGGCTGGCGGAAAACTTCAAGCACACCAACCACTCCTTCAGGGAACTGAGCCAGAAGCTTCAGGAGAGCCTGTATGAAATCCGCAAAGCCCCTGTGGAAGGCGCCATTGCAAAGCTTCCCAGAATATTGCGCAACATCTGTCGCGAGACCGGCAAACAGGTCCGCCTCTCCACCAGCGGGGGTGATACGGAAGTGGACAAGAGCATGTTGGAAAAGCTGGAGTCCATGCTGGTGCACATGGTGATAAACAGCGCCGACCACGGAATCGAGACACCGGAAGAGAGAGAAGCGGCTGGGAAACAAAAAGAAGGGAAAATAGATATAAAAATCAGCTCCGATGGGCTGAACCTGAATATGGAAGTCTCCGACGATGGCAGAGGCGTGTCCCTGGAGAATATCCGTCACTTGGCTGTACAGCGCAAGGTGGTGCTCGAGGAAGTGGCTTCCAGGTTGTCGGACAAAGAGACGCTGGGCCTTATCCTTCGTCCTGGATTCTCCACCAGGGATCAGGTGACGGAACGCTCCGGCCGGGGAGTGGGGCTGGATGTGGTGTCGGCCCGAGTCAAGGAGATGGGCGGCTCGCTGGCGCTTGCCAACATGCCCGGCGAGGGATTCAAAGTCTCCTTGCGCACACCGCTCGCCTACGTTTCCAGGATCAAGATGGGGCTGTCCATGATGGTGGGGAGCAACGTGTTTCTGGTTCCGGCCGAGCATGTGCGCGAGTCGTTCCGGGCCGAGCCGGGAGAGGTGACCGTTGTCGAGGATAGAAGCGAAGTGGTGCGGCGGATGGGGAAATTATATCCGGTTGTTCGGCTGCACAAGCTTTTCGGTATGAAGTCGGCCCGCGAGAACGTGGTCGACGCCATCCTTGTGCTGGTGGAGACCGGGGGCCAATCGGCGTGCCTGATGGTGGACGAGATGGTGGGTCAGCGGCAGATAGTGTACAAACAGCTGACTGTTCATACCACCGAGCCTTCCGCCTTTGAGGGGGTTTCCATTCTCGATGGTACGCGCATGGCGCTCATTCTCAGTGTGGACGGGATAATACGGCAATTCCAAAATATCAGCGGCAAGTAAAAAACTGGGCGCCTCTCTTTGTATAAGGGTAGACTACAGGGTATGACCAGTTTTGAAAGGTATTGCGATCATGGATGATAAAAAGGTGTTTGTGCTTCCTGGCGAGATCGCCATGACCAAGCAACCCGTTATCTTTTCAACCCTGCTCGGCTCCTGCGTGGCCGTGGTTTTATTCAACAAGGTGATGAAATTCGGCGGTATGAACCATTTCATGCTGCCCGGGGGTGACTCGCCGAGCATGAAGAACAAGTATGGGGATCAGTCCACCAGGAAGCTGATCGACTCCATGCTGGCCATCGATCCCAGGAAGGATAACCTGGAGGCTCATCTGTATGGGGGGGCCGCGGTGGTGGGCCATCTGAACTCCGGCTTCGATATCGGGCAACGCAACGTGATAATAGCGGAGCAGATTCTGAAGGAATACGACATCCCTGTGGTGCGCCGGAAGACCGGCGGCGAGGCGGGAATGAAGATATTCTTCGACAACAGCCAGGGGACGGTGGAGATCCGCTATGTGCAAAAGTCGGAACTGACCCTGCAGATGGAGGCGAAGAAAAAGGACCTGGCCGGCAGAAAAATCCGGGTGCTGGTGGTGGACGACTCCGCCACGGTGCGGGGGATTATCTCCAAGGCCCTGGCCATGGACGACGAGATCCATGTCATCGGCGAAGCCCAGGACGCCTACGACGCCAGAGGGAAGATACTGGAGCTGGACCCGGATGTGATCACCCTGGACATCATCATGCCGAAAATGGACGGGATATCATTTCTTAAAAAGCTAATGGTCCATTACCCTAAGCCTGTGATAGTGGTCAGCTCCGTGGCCCAGCGGGGGAGCGCCATGCGTATCCGAGCCGGGGACATCGGCGCAGTGGATGTGGTGGACAAGGAGGATCTGAAACTGTACCAGGGGCTGGAAACGGTGCGCAGGATTCTGGCCAGCAAGATAAAGATCGTCGCCTCGGCCCACATCCGCGCAAAGAAACCGGAAGACGTGGCGCACATCTAGAGGCAGCGGAGCCCCGCGGCACGTGACTATTTTTTGACAACTCTTTCCCTGATAAACGCCAGAGCCTCCTCTTTCCCACCTATCAGGCCCAAAGCCGCGGCCTTTTCCGCTTCCCGTAGAAGCCTGCCCACATCGGGCCCCGGCTCAATACCCAGCGTTTCCATCACCTCCTTGCCGGTGACAGGGGGCGAGCTGGCAGGCCATGCGGCTTTCCAACGCTCCGATATCCGCCGAGCCCTGGAAGTGAAGGATTCGATAGGCCCAGGCGCCATCTCCGCAGTCCGAGCCAACAGCAACGAACCCCCGGCCCAGTCCCCCATTTCATACAGCCAGCCGAACAGGGCGCCATCATCCGGCTCCTCCAGCGGCAGTCGCCATCCCCGCACCATGGAGGCCATCCCCCTGGCGGCGGCGGAGGGGATTTTCAGACGGCGGGCCGCTTCGGAGGTGAGGCGGCTTCCCTGTCTTTCATCCTCCCGCACGGCATGGAGAAGGATCGCGGCGATCTTCACGACTTCCTTGCGGGTCATTCCGGATCCCACCGCCTCATTGAGATAGCCGACATGGGACTCTTCTTCAAGGATGCCGTCAAGAATTCGACAGGT
>JAOUMU010000170.1 GCA_029881335.1 Nitrospinota bacterium
TCGCCCAAGCCAGGATCGTGGCGTAATGATCCCGGTATTTTTTCGCCTTGCCGTGGGACTGCATATATTCCGACAGGCGGTTTATCCGCTCCCGTGCCTCCATCTGGCCGAACCGCTCCTCCAGCTTTTCGATCTCATCTTCCCGGAGCTGGACGTTTTCAAACTCCCCGCAAGTGATTTTCGCGGGCTTGCTCGCGTCTCTCTCTCTCCCGTTCTGGTTAGGTTCTGGTTCTGGTTCTGGTTCTGGTTTAACCGGGAATTTCCCGGCAAAGTGGCGCGATTCCGCGCAATCTGGCGCAGGGTATTTAGAGTCTCTTCTTTTGTCTATTCTCTGGTGCTTCGAGAATTTTGTAACTTGCAGATATTTAAAGCCATTCACTTCATATAGAATGATCAACGGATCATCCGGGTCCGCTTGTTCCAGTTCGTAGACCAGTTTTTCAATGTTTACACGGTCAGCCGGGAAGATTTTCAGTCTCAGCCGCCTTGGGTCGTACTTCAACCTCCCCCAGTCATCTGCGCACTGCCACAGTCCGATAAATAACAGCCTGGCCATGGCGGACATGGAAACAATGGCTCCATCAGTCCAAAAATCCGGGCTGATCATCCGCTTCTTCATTTTTGCCTCTTCCCCTGTTCTGGCAGGTCAGTTCCATCACTCATATGGAATTCAGTTCCTTCTTTCTTTTCTTCAGCAGTTCGGTCAGTTCCTTTATCTCTTCATCAGTGAACCCATTCCAGCCCCCTTTACCCAATTCCTCCCACGCCATGCTCAGTTCCTCTTGAGTCTGGGCATCCTGCAATGCGGACCTGTGATCCTCGAACGCCGGATTGTCTGCGGCGCCCTTCGCCTCCGCCAGTTTCTCTTTCAGTGCCTCGGTTTTAGTGTGTGTGGCCTCCTCCACTTCCGGATACTCAGAGCCGATACTGGACATATCCACGTCCACAAGGTCCTCGTGGGCTATCGCATCCTGCGCCTCCACAGCCAGGGGCAGGTATTTGCACAGCCGCTTGATGGCGGTTTTTTTCCACATCTCTTCAGGGTGGGTGACCCAAGGCCCATCTTTGAGCGCCTTGCTGGACTTCTTGGCCCGCTCGATGTCTTTCGGATAGAGGACCTCCAGGGCGTGCGATCCGTCACGCAGCCTGGCCACCGCGTAAACAGCGATCATTTCGCCCCGATCACCCAGCCTGGGGCTATGATCAAGGATTTCATTCAGCCCCAGCTGAAAATCAAACCGGTCGTTGCTGTAGACCACGTTTGCGGAGATCGTCTGTATCTCGCCGGAGCGCCTGGCCAACGTCATCAGTCCGCGATAACCCAGCTGCAACTGCGCCTCGTTGGTCTTGGTTTTGCTGTTCCAGTACGGAATCAGATATGCCTGCCCCAGTGTTCCGTCCGGCTCCAGCCCCAGCTGGGCGGCCTGCATCAGTGACGCAAGCAGGGAACGGGGGGTGCATTTCAGTAGCGCCGGGGTCTTCTGCACCGCGACGTTCATCAGGCGGAAAAGCCGGTTCACATCCAGATGCCGTGGCGCCACAGCCATGAGTTTGTCCCTGTTCTGCTCCAGCATGGCGCGGATCGTGTCCGCCTGGCTGGTTTTAGCGACTGCCGTTGTTGTCATGATATTTACTCTCCTTGTGGTAGGTTGAATTGCTGATTGTTACAGATGCTTTCTAAATGGACCGGAACTGGTATATTTGGTGATATCC
Organism: Nitrospinota bacterium; assembly: GCA_029881335.1. Taxonomy (GTDB): domain Bacteria; phylum Nitrospinota_A; class UBA7883; order UBA7883; family UBA7883; genus JAOUMU01. Next base: position 1,714 of record JAOUMU010000170.1, read on the forward strand.
AGAGTACCTCGGTTCGGGGACGTGCCCCATCCGCGAACGTGGCAAAAGTCTCTTTGCGCCAGGTTTTCAATATGTCGCTGTACATCTCGTTTTCATAAGACGAAAGGACAACCATCCCCTCCATATCCAAAAGACAGCCCAGTAACCGCGCATGGTCTTCATCGCACATTTCATGGCTGTACATCTCGCCGAACCTCGTCGCCGTGGGATAAGGGGGGTCCACGTAGAACAGTGTCTCGGGGGAGTCCAGGTGGCGAATCATTTCCAAAGCTGGGCGATTTTCTATATTCACCCCCTGCAATCTCTCTGTGAAGAGAGGTATAAAACAATTGTAGTTCTGCCAGTCTCCAGCTGGGGAGCGACCACGACGAAACGCCTTGGATCGGTATCCAGTTCTATGCGATGGATTGACTGATGCCGAAGAATGCCCCATAAATGCTCTAATAAGAGTTCTACGCGCCCGTTCAACAGGCTCACCAGTGGGTTCGTAGGAATAAAGAAACTCCTCACGCGCAAACGGGGTTAATTTTAGCTGGCGCTCCAACTCCCTGGCCATGCGAGTATCGCGCAAAACACGAAACACATTGACCACATTACCGTCCAGATCATTAATGTATTCACTATGAACCCTATGCTTTTTCATAAGCACTGACCCAGCGCCTACATATGGCTCGACATATCTCATATGTCCCGGGAAATGTGAAATGATTCGCCTTGCTAACTTCCATTTTCCGCCTGGATATCTCATAATCGGGCGGGTTAAAGCGTTCATCTCCCCCCCGCGGCTATGCTGGGAACCTGGTAGAATTCCACGCCGGGGACTTTCACCGCCCCCTTGCCGCTCTTGGCCAGCGCTGTCAGCATCGATTCGTTAACCAGCAGATATTCGCGTGGGATTTTGTCCTGGTCGGTGATCTTCCATGTCCAGAGCATCCGGGTGGATACGCCCGCCACCTTTGGCGGCATCGCCTGGGGGACGGCCACGGGCGCCACAGGCTCCGGCGCGGGCGCGTTGACAATCTCCTCTGCTTTCTTCTCATCCCCGGCTTCGATAGCCTTATCCAGAGCGGCCTTTCTATGAGTTTCCAGCCGCCTTTCCTCCGCCTCAGCTTCCGCGCGCAGTCTGGCCTCCGCCTCCCGACGCAACCGGTCCTGCTCCGCGTTGAATGCCACCATCCCCCGCTTCAACCTCGCCTCCGCCCCGGCCAGGTCGTCTTTAGGCCGCGCGAACATCGCCATGATCCGCTTCTTGCTCTCATCCAGCGGACGTGTAAGGGATAAACGCAAATCCTCCAGCTGTTTTGCCGCATGTTTTATCCGCGTCAACTGTTCCCCGGCGGCCCGGTAATCTTCCACCGTGTGAATGGTAATATCCACATTGGCCACCCGAGCGATCTCCATCGCCTTCGTTTTAGCGTCCCCGATTTCATCTGTCATCGTTGTTGTGGTCATCTCTCAATCTCCATATGGTTTTATTACAAGCCGTCCACCAGCGCTGGCCCAGTGTCCAGGGGTCCAGCTCACCCGGGCGTCGTGGGTCCTGAACTCCCGCTTGTCCGGGCCTAGCAGCTTTTTCAGCGCCTCCCGGCAGTCCTCTTTCCAGTCCGCCGCTTCCTTCTCTATCTCCGCCGCCTCGATCACGTCCAGCACGGCCATGGATATTCCCTCATCACCCCGGAGGTCTTCCCGGCGCTCCCCGATCCCGTCGGGTCCCTCCGGGATGGCCAGATCAACCGCCAGGTCCAGCCCACGGCAGGTCACCCGGCGATTGCATCCTCGGCACCGCTTGTCTCCCTCCGGCAACTTCTCTGGCCGACGGTTATACGTCACCGCCTCCCAGAACTCCTTCTCTCTTTCGATAAGCTGAAATATCAACTGGTCATCACGCTTCACACGGAAATGGACAAACTCCCACCCCTCGGCCCAAAGAATGCCGAACGCCCCCCACGTCAGGTCGTAGACGTAGAGATAGTGTTGCATCTGGAGAATCCAGGAATCGGGGAGGCCGTCTTTTTTGAGAGAAAGGAACGTCTGCCGGGCGGGGCATTTGAGCTCCAGGATTCCAGGGGCATCGTCCAGGGGTTGTATGATCCTGTCCGCATTCCCCCGCATCCACGGGCGAAGCTCATCAGCTTCCGTCGTGGCAGAGACAAGCTCGCACCCCCCGCCGGCCGCTTTCAAATACTCCTGAGCCGCCACCTCCTCCAGGGCCTTGCCCCGCTCCATATGCGGGTTATAGGCTTCCGGATAATCAGGTGGGGTCCCGATCTTCTCGTCATAAAGCCGCGCCGCGCACCCATACGGCTCCAGGCTCAAAACGTCCGCAACGTCCGACCC
>JAOUMU010000070.1 GCA_029881335.1 Nitrospinota bacterium
AATGTTTTCCCAGGCTGGTCCGCCGCCGAGAACAGGAGGGAGGATGAGATTGAGTCGCTGGCAGGGCTGCGGACCAGCCTGGGAAAACATTGGGCGTGGTCTCTGGACGCGGCCAGCTATAATGGCGCCAATGCCTACTCCTCGGAGATTCGCGGGATGGACAAAAATTGGGAAGTCTGGCTGCGCAACCTCACCCTGGAAGGTGGCTATGGCGTCAATATCATCACCGCGGAGGATGGCTATATCGAATCCGAAGAGCATGACCACTATATGCAGTCGCTCTACCAGGTTTTTGAATCTTTGAGGCTCGGCCTCTTCGGCCGGGACGCCAAACGCAGGCTGGTCAAGGATATTAAATATGTCTTGCCTGGATTTTATTTCAATCCTGGCTATAGCCTGTCACTGAGCGCCGTGCCGAACCTGGAGGGGGAATACAGGGTGACCGGCCTTTACGGCCTTTCGTCCAACAAGCGGCTTTCACTGATATTCGAGAACCACCAGTACAATGTCTCCATGTATTACGACATGTCGCCACGTCAAAACTTTTCTGCGGTATACGAGTACAACGACATAACACGCGACGCCATCGGGCTGGTCAATTTCTACTGGTTTTTCCATGATGCCAACGAGAGCTATTTGAATTTTGGAGTGAGCCACAACGCGGATTATCCTGGGATGATCGCAGGGATGCAGTGGATGATCACTCCTGGAATGGAGCTGGGCCTGGAATATACTAATGGCTACCATCGGACATCCATGGCTAATCGAAGCCAAACTTTTTCGGCCAAATTTCGGCTGGGGATAGCCAACACGGAGGATGGATTCACACCGGTTCAGAACAGCCTGCTAAGTTTCGTCCGGGGCGGTCTATCCGGGGCGGTCTACAGCAGCACAGGCGCCAAGCTGGACGTCGGCGATGTGGAGGTGCTTATTAACGGCGCGCGAATCTCCCAGATCATGGCTGGTGGAAGGTTCTTTGTCGGAAACCTGAAGCCGGGTATATACCTGGTGGAGATAGACGAGGGAACCCTGCCGATAGAATTCAAGATCGAACGCAGGTTTTTCCGGGTGGAAGTGTCCCCAGGCGTGGTTACCCAGGTGAATTTCACAGCCATGGCCTATTATGGCGTGGCGGGGAAGGTGGAATGGTCTGATGGCGCCCCAGTGAGCAGGGCGATGGTGCGCGCATATGACACGGAAGGGAAAAGCGCTGGTGTGGGCCTGACCGACCAGTTCGGCTACTACCGCATAGACAACCTGGCCCCTGGGGAGAAGAGGTTGATAGTGGAGGCGGTGGCGGGCGAGCCTCTGGACGAACCGCGCCCGGCAATCCGTGTGGTCATCGAGGACGATTATATCTTCGACCAGAATATAGACTTGTTCGAGCCCCCCGCTCCCGATCATTCGCCGAAGCCGTGATGTCGTGGCGGCCACGTCCTGTATGGTCATGGGGGGGCCGTCTGGGCGAAGCCTTCCAGGCAGAGGATCCGGAAGCCGTTTTCCCCCCGGCCGGGGGATTGGCGTTGATATCAAAGGGAGAAACGCAAACATCCCACAATAATAGCGACTGTCTGTTTTATAAGTCTTGCAAAACGAGCCATCGTTCCTAATAATAAATGTTGCATGTCGACACCGGTAGAGCATGCGCCGAATTCATCATTTTGTCAGGCCGCATACCGGTGGACTCACATTGCGAATATTGCGAAAGGATATAGTATATGGCCGATAAATTAATTGACCCGGTTATCTGCAAGAAAGAGCCGGCCAAAGTGACAATTGGTCCGGGCGAGTATAAATGGTGCGGGTGCGGGCTATCGAAAACTCAGCCATTTTGCGACGGTTCTCATGAGGGAACAGGCTTTGGGCCAGAGACCATCCACCTGGCCGAAGAGCGCGAACTACCCCTTTGCCAGTGCAAGCGCACAAAAATGCCCCCCCTGTGTGACGGCACGCACGGAAAGCTGTAGGGAGTACCCCCCTATCAGCGCCCCTGTAATCAATAATGGGATAACACTTTCAAGGAGACATAAATTGAAAAATGTAATGTTCGCTCTGGCGCTGACGGCCATCCTGCACACCTCCCAAGCCACTGCGGGAGTATATGATGTGGACCAGGATCATACATCCATCGGATTCTCTGTGAAGCACATGGTGGTTTCCAACGTTAAGGGTGTGTTCGACCAAGTCACCGGCACATTCACCCTGGACGAGAAGGATCAGCTCACCGGCGCCGAGGCCACCATCGACGCCGCCAGCGTCAACACCAGAAACGAGAAGAGGGACGATCACCTTCGCTCCCCAGACTTTTTCGATGCGGCCAAGTATCCCAAAATCACCTTCAAGGTGACGGCGATCAAGGCGCACCAGATCCACTACATGGTTACTGGCGAGCTGACAATCAAAGGCGTCACCAAGCCTGTGAAACTGATGGGCGAGATGGTGGGCAAGGTCAAGGACCCCTATGGGAACACAAGGGCAGGATTCACTGCCACGGGAAAGATTAACAGGAAGGATTTCGGGGTCAACTTCCACAAGCTGCTGGAAGCAGGTGGACTGGTGGTGGGTGACGAAGTAAAACTACTGCTTGAGATCGAGGGAGTCGAGCGTAAGGGCAATTAGCCTTTTTGCGGCGCGGGATCCGGGCGAGGCCAACAATAAGCCGCCCCTCCCGCCTTGCTCCTCCTAGCCTGTAAAGGAACCCATTTGGCGGAATTTCTCTCTTCGGAGCCTCACCAGCTCCTCCCCGGAAAGCTCCATCAGTTCGTCCAGGTTGCGCCGAAGCGCCCGCCGCAGGATCGACGCCGCCGCCTTGCAATCCTTATGGGCTCCCCCCAGCGGTTCCCTGATCATCTCGTCCACGATTCCGAACTCCAGAAGGTCCTTTGCGCCCATTCTCAGGGCCTTTGCCGCTTCCGCCGCCTTGTCCGCGCTCTTCCATAAAATGGCCGCGCACCCCTCAGGGCTGATCACGGAATAGACGGAATATTCCATCATCAAGACGCGATTGCCCACGCCGATGGCCAGCGCGCCTCCGCTGCCTCCTTCGCCGATGACCACGCATATGATGGGCACCTTGAGCCGGGACATCTCTATCAGGCTTTTGGCGATGGCCTCCGCCTGGCCCCTCTCCTCGGCCCCCTTGCCGGGGAACGCCCCCTTGGTGTCCATCAATGTGATTATTGGCCGATTGAACTTTTCCGCCAGTTTCATCAGGCGCTGGGCCTTGCGATATCCTTCCGGATTGGACATGCCGAAGTTTCGGGCCAGATTCTCCTTGGTGTCCCTCCCCTTCTGATGGCCAAGGATCATTACAGGGCGAGACTCCAGCTTGCAAAACCCGCCAACCAGGCTTTTATCATCGCCAAACACCCTGTCGCCGTGCATCTCTATAAAGTCCGTGGTCATGTGGTGTATATAATCGAGGGTGTATGGCCGCATCGGGTGACGGGCCAGATGGGCTCTCTGCAACGGCGTCAGGTTCAGAAATATATCGCGGCGCATTTTCTTCACCTTGCGCTTCAGATTGGATATTTCACTGGTAAAATCGATATTGTCACGCCTGGCCAGTTCGGTAAGCTCTTCAATTTTATTTTCAAGCTCGGCGATGGGCCGCTCGAATTCAATAACGCTTTGCTTCATATTCACTCTTTCCTTCGATAAATCCCGATTCCCACTGGCTCATATTATTATTTCAGTCAAGGAGATAATCCAAGTTAAAAAAAAGGCGCGGCATAGCGGCGCCTTCTTCCTGGGAGCGGATGACTTCATCCGAAAACCATTTCATACTTTGGGCTTTAGATTCGTGCGACAAGGCTGCTGTGGGTGGAGAGGTGACATTGTATGGGGAAATGTACGGCCAGGGTGGATTACATCGGCCGGATATCCGCGCCCCTTCGCAGAAGTTTCAAAGGCGACCATGTGAGCGCTCGGGCGATGCCCAGCGAACCTACCGTGGCGGAACGCTGGACCTGGCGCCGCGCCTTCAGGATGGGCCACAACCCGGCCATTGCCGCCAAGTATCCTTTTATCACGGGGCCTCCATATCCGAAGACTATAGCTTTTGCCATCAGCGCCCCCTGGCCCGCCAAGAAGAACGGGAAAGAAAACAGCAACAGCAGTAGCGGGGTGTTTTTCATGAAAAGCCATATCCTGTTCCTGGAACCGTAAAACTGCGAAAAATCCCCATAGCGACCGCCGGAGAGGGCCGAGCCCATATGGAGGGCCACGGAATCCGGAGTCTGGACGCAGCGCTGGCCCAGCAGACGCATCCTGTATGCCAGGTCCGTATCCTCCAGGTAGCAGAAGAACCTTTCGTCAAAACCTCCCACCTTGTCGAACCATTCCTTCTGGACCAATGAGGCCGCGGCGCATACGGAGAAGGTTTCCCCCTCGGGCGGAATTTGGGAAATGGGAGCTCCAGTGTTCGACCTCCATGGGATGCCGGCGAAATAAAGCGAATCCCCGGTGCCGTCCAGGATATCCGCCCTCTCCGCGCTGACCAGGGTGGAGCCGAACATGGCCACATCCGGGTATCGACCAGCGGCTTTCATCAGTTTTTCCAGCCAGTGCTGGTCCGGGCAGGCGTCCGCGTTTAGCATGGCGATCCAGTCGGCGCTGGTCATGGCCGCCGCGGCATTGTTCGCCTTTGCGAATCCGGCGTTATGGTCCATCTTGTGCACGCGGAAATTCGGGGGTAGCCCGCCCAACCATTCGATGGACTGGTCGGTAGACGCGTTGTCCACGATAATCGCCTCGAAATCGCCAAAAGTCTGTCTTTTCAAAGCGTCAATGCATGCGCGCAGAAACTGCCCGCTGTTGTAATTGACCACGACGACGCACACCAAGGCCTGTCTTACCCTACTCACATCCCTCTCCATGCAAAACGAAAACGAGCTATATCGCGGCTAGTAAATTCTCTTCAAGAACCCCTTTATTTTTTCGAACCGCTCGGCGAAAGATCACGATAGAATAGCATGATACATCATTTGCTGGCCTGTTGCATTCGTATATTCCCACGGGCCGCGGGTCACAGAAGCGCCATGGACAATGTCATATGAAATTTAAAAAGAGCTGGTATCCTTTGAGCAACGCCAACTGGTACCTGGTGCTGGCCGTGGACGCTGCTATCTTCGCCCTTTCCTATTATCTGGCGTATCACTTGCGGTTTGAAAACCGGTTGGAATTCGATTCGCATTTCCAAACAAGGTTTTTGCCCACGGTGTATTGGGTGGTGGGCATGAAGATTTTCATTTTCAGCTACTTTGGGCTACACCGTGGCATGTGGCGCTACACCAGCCTTGTTGATTTGATAAATATCCTCAAGGCTTCGCTGGCAGGCTTTATGTTCTGCATGTTGTTCATGTTCATGTACCTGTTTCCCATCACGGAATTTTCCCGCTCCGTACTCGTTATAGACATGGTTATAACCGCCGGGCTGGTTAGCCTTTTCCGGGTTGCGATAAGGCTGTCTTTCTCCAGTCGGCGCGGGATTGCAGGGAAGCTCTCTTCTCTTCTTCCAGGCGCCCCTGGACAGGCCGACGACGGCATTCCGGTGGCGATATATCGGGCGGATGAGCGGGGAGAAATGCTGCTGCGAAGCTTGCTGTCGGACGCTAAAAGCCACCACTTAAGGCCTGTGGGACTGGTGGACGATGACCCGCGCCATGACGGCGCCTATCTCCACGGTTTGCCGGTATTGGGTCCCACGGACAGCCTTCCGGAAATCACCAAGCGGTTCGGTATTGTGGAGCTTTTAGTTGCTTCCAGGGTGGACGCGGTCGAGTTCGAGACCATCAGCCGTCTTTGCCGGGAACTTAACATCCACATGCGGGTGGCCCCCGCCTTTCTGGACGAGCGGCGAAACCGCATCGACGTGGGCGCCCTTCGCGACGCCAGGATAGAGGATCTGCTAAGTCGCGACCCGGTGAACGTGGACTATTCCACAGTGGAGACCACTTTCCGGGGAAGCAAAATCCTGATCACGGGCGCCGGCGGATCCATCGGGGCCCAACTGGCCATGCAAATTGCCGAATTCTCCCCCGCCACGCTGATCCTTGTGGATAAGAGCGAAAACTACATGCACCAGCTGGAGGTGGATATTTGCGCGCGCTTCCCGGAGCTTGATATCGTATACCGCATCCTGAATATAACCCAGGGCGCCAGGATGGAAAAGCTGTTCAAGACATACCGGCCTGATTTCGTCTTCCACGCCGCAGCCCACAAGCATGTGCCCCTGATGGAACGTGACAAGGAGGAAGTGATCCTCAACAACATCGGGGGAATGAAAACGGTGGCGGACCTGGCGGCCTCCCACGGTGTCAAAAGATTTATCCTGATCTCCACGGACAAAGCGGTGAACCCGAATAACGCCATGGGTGTCACCAAAAGGATATGCGAGCTGTATATGCTTCACAAAAACAGGGTCTCCGACACCGATTTTCTGGCGGTGCGGTTTGGGAACGTGCTCGGATCCAACGGCTCCGTGGCGCCTATTTTTATGAAACAGATAGAAAGCCGGGGCCCTGTCACCGTCACTCATCCGGACATGGAACGGTTTTTCATGACCATCCCGGAGGCCGTGCTTTTAATTCTGCAGGCGGTGACCATCGGCGCTGGTGGCGAGTTGCATATCCTGAGCATGGGCGAGCAGGTGAAAATCCGGGATCTGGCGGAGAAAATGATTCGTCTGGCCGGATTCGTCCCCGGCAAGGACATAGAGATAATCTACACCGGGTTGCGACCGGGTGAAAAATTATCAGAGGAACTGGCCGGTAGGGGGGAAACCGTCATGGACACAAGCCACGCCAAGATTAAAAAGGTCAAGGTGGAGGAGATGGCCTGGGCGGGGATCGACCAGGAAGTGGAAAAATGGCTGAGAGACTGCGAGCTGGAACCAGAGAGAACATACCGCTTGATGGCGGATTGGGTGAAGAATCCAACGGCCCCTATGGTTGGAGGCAAAGTAACCGAGCTGCGCCGCCAAAAGGTGGAACGCTGAGTTTGCTGACCGGCTGGAGGCGGCAGCGCCGTTTCACATCCGTTTGGCCGTCGCCTACTGTGACATGACATATCAAGTGTACAACGACGAAACCTCCCGGACTGGGTCATCGCCTGAATACGGCCCGGACCTGGGCCAGGACCGCTTTTTCATCTGGCCAAGCTATATAGGATTTTTCATCCTGGCCATGGCGGGTCTTTGCTGGGCGGTGGGCCTGCCCCAGGAATACGCGGCGGCGGTTATCCTCATTTTTTTCGCCGCAGGTTGCGCCCTCCATCCCGCCAACGGCGTCTCCGCCATAGTGCTGTCGGTTCCTTTTTTCCTGGCCCCCTCCAGCAGGCCCTACATATGGATGCTCGACGCCATGACCTGGTGGGTGGCGCTTATATTTATAGTCCGGTATTTTCTGGATCCGCGGGCGCGGGGAATATCCTCCCGGCTTGGGTCATCACCCCTGGCCCTGGCCTGGCCCGCCGTATGGGTGGCGCTGGTGGCGGCCATGGCTTTTCCGCTGGACATCAGGGAGTTTCCCATCCACCTGTGGACAGCGGACGGCAGTGATGTATTTCAATGGTGGCTATCTTCCCACCCTATGACTCCCGCCGTTTATCTAAGAGTGGTTATGGACCTCTCCTCCGGTGTGCTGCTGTTTTTCGCGGCGACAGCTTTTTTCCCGACCAGGGACAGCCGGGCGGCCCAAAGCCTTTTTTACACCATCGCTGTCACCGTGGTGGTCATGGTGGTCATTGGTTCGCTGGCCATGCGCAAATATATCTTGTATGATCTCGGGCAATGGACCTACCTGGGTCTTTCCCACTCCCACCTTGTGGCCCCCCATGAGGCTGGAATGATGGCTTTTGCCTTTAACCGCCAATACTTCGCCATATACACACTCCTTTGCGCGCCCATGACCATGTACTTTTTCCTCTCCTGGAGGCGCAAGGCTTTTGGAGCAGCGGTTTCCCTGGCCCTGGCGACTGTCGTAATACTGGGCCTGGTCCAAAGTGGGCAAAGAAGTCCATTGGCCTTTTTCCTGGCAGCCTGCGCCGGATGGGGATACCTTTACGCCAGAAGCGAAAAGAAAAAAATATCCGCCAAAGCCGTGGTATCTCTTCTGTTGGCGTCGGCGCTGACCTTGGGCGCCGGGCTTGCGTTTATCGGCAAGGATATTGGCGCTGGGCTTGATCGGTTTGGCTGGGACCATATCCGCCACGATCCCCGGGTCTATCTGTGGCAGGTAGCCGGGCGAATGTTCGCGGATAACCCCCTGCTGGGGGTGGGGACCGGCAGATACACATACCGGTTCTATGATTTCTACGATGCCGGGGAGAAGCTTCCCTCCGGCCTCTACATCACCTTGTTCAACGCGGAGGCCCATTCGCTCTATTTCCAGATTCTGGCGGAACAGGGCGCTATCGGGATATTGACCTGGGGTCTGTTCCTGGTCATGCTGTTTCATGGAGGGTGGCGCTTTCTGTGCATGGATGGGCCGGACCCCTGGCGCAAACGGGCGGTTCTTACTGTCATGCTTTCCATGCTTATCTGGGCCGGATTCGCTATTTTCAACAACCTGTTTTATGTTCGCGCCTTCGGGATATATTTCTGGGCCGCCGCCGGGATCATGGCGGCATTGGCATACCCGGCCCTCGGCAATATGGCGCCATATCCGCCACTTCGAAGGGCCATGCAATGGGCGCTGGCTTTGGCGTTTATCGTCCAGATCGTGATGGCGGCGGTGAAGCCGATTCCCCATTACTTCGCCACCGGCTTCCACGGATGGGAGAGCCTGGGCGCCGGAGAAAAGGCGCGCTGGACCACGCGAAAGGCCGCGATGAAAATCGACGACTTTCAGGGGGAGAGGCTCCGGCTGAAAGTCTCCGCTCCCCTGCCGGGAATGAGCCATCCGCAAAAGACGGTCTTCTGGTTCGGCGACGAAACAAAGGAAGTGGAGCTGGGCGGTGAATGGGCGGTCGTCGATTTTGCGCCGGGAAACCGTGGCGCTCCGGAGGGGATGCTGTGGATAAGATCTGAGTATATGGTGAACCCGAAGAGCGCGGGTTTTGGCGAGGATGGTCGGGATCTTGGTATATACATGATGAACATAACGCCTATACCCCACCCAGGAAACGGGGCGGAATAATGCCGTTGGGCAAGAGGTTTTTTGACCTGGCGCTGGCTCTGGCCCTGGCGCCATTCTGTGCGGTGGCTCTGCTGGCGGCGGCGATGGCTGTAAAGCTCACTTCCCGCGGCCCGGCGCTCCATATCTCTCCTAGGGTAGGCCGGGACAGTGTGATATTCGACATGCCGAAGCTGCGCACCATGCGGGTGGACACTCCCCATGTCGCCACGCACCTTTTGAACGATCCATCAAGCTGGCTCACTCCCGTGGGGGCCCTCCTGCGGAAGACCAGCCTGGATGAACTCCCCCAGTTGTATAGCGTGATAGTGGGGGAGATGAGTTTTGTAGGCCCCCGCCCCGCCCTCTTCAATCAGGACGACCTGGTGGCCCTGCGTGAGGAGAAGGGGGTCAATACCCTGGCGCCGGGGATAACCGGCTGGGCCCAAGTCAACGGCAGGGACGAGATTTCCATAACGGAAAAGGTGGCCCTGGATGAGTATTACCTTAAGAACCTGTCACTTTGGCTGGATATAAAAATACTGTTCATGACATTCACCAGTGTCCTTTTCGCCCGGGGGGTGCGGCACTAGGCTGTCTGGCAGGCGGCAATGATATTGACGGATCGTGTTCCATGGCGCCTCAAAACAAATAATCCGTGTTCAAAAAGCTTGAGTGCCTTCCCCTGACGATATTCGAAAATATCTCCTGATTCATTTCCGTATCCTTCCCCGCCACCATCGTCCGGATGGAGAAGACCCGCAGCGCGTCGGAGACGGACAACGTCCCTTCCGCCGAGCCCTTGCGCCCCGTGAAGGGGAAGGCGTCCGGGCCGCGCTGGCATTGGCTGTTGATATTCACCCGGCACACCTGGTTCACCAGCGGATCGATCAGCGACGCCATGGTCTTCGGGTCGGAGCCGAACAGCGCCGCCTGCTGGCCATAGGCCGAATGCTCGATATAGCGAATCGGTTTGGAGATATCCTTGTACACGGCGATGGGCGCCACCGGGCCGAACTGCTCCCTGGAGTAAAGCGCGGTCCCCTTCACAGCAGGGTACACCACCGCTGGATGGAAGTAGGACCCGTTCACCCTTCCCCCCATCTCGTTGACCACGGCGCTCCCAGCTTTTTTCGCTTCCTCCACCCACTTGGCCAGCATGGCCGGTTTGTCCGGCACGGGGAGGGGAGTCACTTTTACGCCATCCTCCCACGGCATGCCGAACTTTAGCCCCTCCACCGCCCTGGCGAAACCATCCACGAACCGCTCCGCCACGCTCTCGTGAACGAAGATTATTTTAATGGCCGTGCACCGCTGGCCGTTGAAAGAGAACGCCCCGGTGACGCATTCGGCCACCGCCAGGTCCAGGTCTGCGCCTGGCAGGATCACCGCCGGATTCTTCGCCCCCAGACCCAGCACGCAACGCAGCCGGTGTGGTTTCGGGTGGCTCTGTTTCAGAAGGTCCGCCACATGCGAAGAACCGATGAAAGCCAGGCAGTCCACCAGGCCGGACTCCATGACAGGCCCGATCACCGCGGCGCCCTCACCATAGACGGTGTTCACCACCCCCGGGGGGAAGGCCCCGGCGAACGCCTCCAGCAATGGGCGCAACAGCAGCACGCCATGCTTGGCCGGCTTGAAGACCACCGTGTTCCCCATGATCAGCGCGGGGACGAGGGTGGCGAAAGTTTCGTTGAGCGGGTAGTTGTACGGCCCCATGCACAAGGTGACCCCCAAAGGCGCCCGGCGAATCTGGGCGGTGACCCCCTGCTCCCGAAAGAAACGCGATCCGTCGCGGTCCATCTCCTTTAGCGCTTCTACAGTGTCGATGATGTAATCGACGGTGCGGTCGAATTCCTTTTCAGAGTCGGGCAGGTTCTTGCCGATCTCCCACATGAGCAACTGGACGACTTCTTCCCGTTTCTCCTTCATGGCGCGGGCGAAATTCAGGAGATGCTCTATCCGTTTTTCCACCCCCATGGTGGGCCACGGGCCGCGTCCCGCGTCATATGCCTTGACGGCGGCATGCAGAGCTTCCATCGCCTGCTGCGCGGTCATGGAGGGGAAGCTGCCAATCGTGCATGGAGAGGCGCCGCCATCCGCAGCGGCGATGCGCACTGGGGAGACCACCTCTATGCCCGGCCCGTCCCAGCTGTGTATCTTCCCGTCTACCAGGTACTCGGTCTGTTCGATCCTGGATTGACGAAATCGCTCCGGGACGTTTTCTTGCAACGGGAAGATGTTGGATATGCGTTCGGTTAGATTCATCGAATGTGCCCCCTTACTTTATGAACGCCGGAGGACTATTACAGCGTCCACCTGCGCCGCGGTCTGAATCCATTATTTCACATCACGCATCCAGGCGACAAACTTCGGCGCTGGCAGGAGGCCGATGATCAGGAAATAGGCTATCCCCATGGCAGCCAAATTCTGCGGCGCCATGTTGGACAGCTCCAGGATGTATGGCAACTGGCCGGAGAACCCTAGCCGGGGAACCAGGGGGAACTGGAACAGGAGCATGAAGCAGAGCAGCAGCGCGGAAAGCTCGTATGTGATTTCCATCAGTGGCTCGCTTCGGTGTTCATCGTCACTGGGCCGGAGGAAGGGCATGGCGCTTCGCATTGAGAGCCAGACAGCCATGGCAGGTATCCAGAGCGAGCCGAATTCCTGGGTCATGCCATAGGTTATGGCAAGCAGGTACGCCAGGGCGCAGGAGGTGAAAAGGCATCCGCCCGTGGGGCTGTCCGATTTCATCACCATCAATCCCGCCGCCAGGGTGACCGCGCCGATAAGTATCATCAGCTCCAGCATCAGGGAGAGGAGCACCCCTTCGGTGTATCCCTTTCCCAGGGCGGCAGGCGCCACCCATGCGGCGGCGAACATCCCCGCCGTGATGAAGGAGTTTATCCGGTCATAGGAAATTTGCCGTTCATTGTCCATGGGGGATGCCACTTTTTCTCAATTTTGAATACCGGTCACTCATCACGGTTCTATCCATGCCTCTTCAAATCTCTTCAGTTCCAGATCCCATTGGGCGATATACAACCTCCCTGCAAGTTCATCCATACCGACAAACGCCGCCAGCCTGGCCAAATCTTTTTCCGTGGTGACCAGCCCGGCGGCCCCTACTCTCAGAGCCTCATGGTGGATTAGCGTCATATCATCGCGCGTGTAGGGATGATGATCCGAAAATGGCAGCAAGGCTTCCACGGCCACGCCACGCTCCTCCAGGGATCTTTGGAAGCCGCCAGGGCGAGCTATGCCGCAGAACGCCAGCACAGGTCCCGGGATGGAGTCCACACTTTTTCCGCTGGGCGTCACGAATCCGGTTATTGCGCCCCTGGCGTAAGCCACGGGAATCTCTTTGCCGGCGAGGCGCCTGATTTCTTCCGTATATTCCCCTATCAGACTTTCCTCGTCCCGATAGCGAATCATCACCACTGCCATGGTGGCCCTGTCCAGGTTCTCCGGCGGCTCGCGAAGGTAACCGAGGGGAAACAGCTTCCGCCGGGCCGGGTCAAGGGCATGCTTGTCCACCAATACTATATCCACATCGCGATGAATCGCGCGGTGAGAGAAACCATCATCGAGCACTATTACCTCCACGCCGAACCTGTTCACCAGGAGAGTGGCGCCCGCCGCCCGCCGGGGAGCGGTGACCACGGGGACACCAGGGAGCTTGTCCGCCATCATGTACGCCTCGTCGGCGGAGTATGGCGGGGGCTGGCACAGCTTGGCCCCATCGGAAACCACCAGCACATCCACATCGGCCTGCTGACCGTATCCACGGGTGAGGATCCCCACTTTTTTATTTGCGGAGATCAACCTGGCGATATGGATAGCCAGCGGTGTTTTACCAGCTCCGCCCAGGGTGAGCCCTCCCACGCTAATCACCAGACATGGGGAGCGAAAAGGCGTGGCAAGGCCCGCGTCGTAGATCCGGTTTTTAAGATACAAACCGGCGGAGTATATGCCCCGCGCCGCACCGAGGGGAATACGCAACGGTCCGGCCTGCTCTTCGCCGAGCATGATCCGCTCCAGGTGGGCGGAGAATCCGCCAGAGTGGAGAGTCATGGGCGCCGGGCTTCTTCGATAATCTGCCTGGTGGCGGGGGGGAGATAGATATTTTCTAGATCCATCCGGGATAGAACCCTGGCGATGACCCCGACCCTCTGGATGGGGCCAAGTCTGTTATCCACCAGCAGTAGCTGACGATTCCGCAGCCAGCACATTCCGGAACTGATGGTCATCTCCTCATCCTCCAGGTTGTTGTACCTGATCTCCAGCCCTGCCCGCCTGGCCGCGTCCTCCAAGCTCAGCAGTGTCAGCGCGGCGGCGGAATGAGCCCCTGGTTTCCCCTCTTTTCCCACTGCCCGCCTGCCGGTCATTTTCCCCTGGCCCATCCGCAGGATTCCCGCCCGTGGGGGCCCCACGCAGGGACTTGCCACCCACGAGGAATCACCATTATGGCGTCTCTGGCAAGTCTGGATAGGTTGTCTCCATCCCGGTCATAAAGCGTTACGCACGACATCATTTTAAGGATATGTATCCTTTCCTGGCCGCCCCACGCCAGGGCAGGCTAAGCCGTGGTTACAGGCAGCTCCCCGGCGCCGGGGCCATATGTGTCATCTGGCGCCCTGCGGCGTCCATCATCCCGGCAGCGAGGCGTCTTATTGCTCGGTCGCCATGGGATGGGCTCTCATCACCTCGGCCTGTTGGTTGCTGGTAATGTCCTGCACCACGGGGCCGGCGGCCCAGAACATCAGATACTGTGCGTCCTGTTCCATACATTCCGTCGGCGACACCAACCCATCGTTATTATTGTCATGATCCCACGCCGGACATCTTGGGGTATCGTCCAGGAAATCAAACTCCATCCCGTCCCTTTCGGTGGTGTGGTACAGGCCCAGGTAGTGATCCGCCTCATGGGCCATGGTGTAACCCTGCAATTCCAGCTCCGAGGAACTCATCTGGCTCAGGCCCCCGAAAGTGTTCAGCAGCACCCCGGAAAACGCTGTTCCCTTTTCCACCGGGCCGGGGATGCCACCTGCGATGCCCAGGATTCCCAGTTCCCCCTGGTAATTGATCGATCTTACCAGAAAGATATCCAGGTTCAGGTTTGGTGTGTTCGCCGACCAGGACAAAAGCTCCTCCATGTCGTCGGGCCACCCGTTTCCATTTTCATCCTTTTCCAGATCGATATTGGTAAGCCGTTGGGCGTCCGCGCCGGTGTATCCCCGAACCTGGACATCGCCGATATCGAATCCGGACTTCTGGTACACCGTCCGGGCGACGTTCACCATGTTGTCGATCCTCGTCCGGGTATCGGCGCTGTCTGCTTCCATGTCTATCAAGTGGAAGTTCAGGCCGACTTTATAGACCGGCGGATCTTTTTTGCTCTTTTCGCACCCCCCCATGAACAACGCAAGCCCAAGTGCCAGGGCCACCGAAGGCGCAAATAAATATGACGCCCTGAAAACTCGGCTTAACACGCGCATAAAGACCTCCATTAACGATAATATGTGTTCATGACGAACGGGTTATTCTTCTTCTCATATCCAGCTGTCGTCGGATCGCCATGACCCGGATATAGCACAGTGTCGTCCGGCAGCGTCAGGAGCTTCTCCCGGATAGACTTCATGAGCGTGTCGTGGTTTCCTCCGGGCAAGTCGCTACGTCCGATGGACATCCTGAAGATTGTATCGCCGGCAACCACAAAACTATCATGATGGAAACATGCCCCCCCCGGTGAGTGGCCAGGAGTGTGGATGACCTTGAACGAAAGGCAATCACACACTTTCACCCGGTCCCCTTCCTCCAGCAGAGTAT
>JAOUMU010000120.1 GCA_029881335.1 Nitrospinota bacterium
CCACACTTTTTTCCACCGCTTCATAAGAGCGGCCCGAGGCCCAATATGTGGCGCCCAGCAGGGCGTGAATCGCGCCGATATCCATCCTGGCCCGGTCGTCTGTTATCAGATAATCATCCTTATTCCATTCCATATCTATCCTTCCTTCCCGTATTCAACACTCACCAGACACAATCCCTGGGGCGGGGCGCAAGGCCCGGCGGCGCGGCGGTCTTTGGCTTCGAGGATGGTGGCCACTTCCTCCGGCGCCATCTTCCCCCGGCCCACTTCCACCAGCGTCCCCACCATGTTGCGGACCATCTGCTTCAGGAATCCGCTGCCGGTGAAGGTCATGATAATCAGGCTTTGGCCGCCTTCCACTGCGGGAGTGGAGGCAGGGTGAAAGCCATCTATACTCCCCGTGGTTATATCCAGCGCCATCAGCCTGCGCACCGGTGACTTGGAGGAACAGCCGGAGGCGCGGAAGGAGGAAAAGTCCCGCTCCCCGATTAGCATCGGCGCCGCAGCTCGCATCGCCGGGATATCCAGCAGGTGGGGTATGCGCCAGACCCTCCCATGGCAGAACACCGATGGGGTGCGGCTGTTGTGAATGATGTATCTGTATGTCTTGGAGATGGCGTCCTTGCGGGCGTTCCACCGGGCGGCCACGGTGGCCACGGCCCGCACGGCGATATCCTCCGGCAGCAGGGAGTTTAGCCCGCGCTGAATCTGGATATCCTCCATGTTGGCGGTCACGTCCACATGGGCCGGTTGGCATATGGCATGGACACCGGCGTCGGTACGGCCAGAGGCGGTGACGCGGACGGGGTGCTTCACCATGGCGGCCAAGGCTTCCTCCACCACCTGCTGAATGGAGAGGGCGTTATCCTGCCATTGCCATCCGGAGTAACGGCCCCCCAGGTATTCCAGATCCATCCGGATCCGTCTTTTTATGGGCTGGGGGCGCTTCTGCTGGTCTGGAATATCGTTCATAAGGAAATTAAAAAAGGCCGACTCCCGATGGCCGACCCGAATTAATGTTGACGTCGGTTATACTGTGGCCACCGCGCGGACCAGATCCATAGTGGTATCCCCCTTGAGCACTTTCCAGATGCCGTCCTGCTTCAGTGTGCGCATTCCCCCTCTCAGGGCGGCGTCTCTCATCTCCTCCACGGTGGCCTTTTTCTGTATCAGCTTTTTTAGTTCCAGGGTCATGTTCATGATTTCATGCAGGCCCGTTCGTCCCTTCAGTCCAGTGTTATTGCATTTGGGGCAACCTTTTGGCTGGCAGATGTTTATCTGAGGGACAATTTCCTTCAGCTCCGGCCATAATTTCTCACCATACTCCTTTGCCATCTGAGCCAGCATTTCCTTGCTGGGATTGATCTTCTGCTTGCAGAAGGGGCAGAGGGTGCGCACCAGCCTCTGGGCCAGGACGCCAAGGAACGCATCGGCGAAGTTTAACGGATCCAGGCCCATGTCAATAAGCCTCGTCACCGTTTCAGGGGCGGAGTTGGTGTGCAGTGTGGAGAAGACAAGATGGCCCGTCAGAGAGGCTTCGATGCCCATATTGGCGGTTTCAAAGTCGCGCATCTCGCCGATCATTATCACGTCCGGGTCGGCCCGGAGGAACGCCTTTAGAGCCACTTCGAATGTGAGGTCGATCTGGCGATGCATCTGCACCTGGCGCAGCCCGCGCTGAGTGATCTCCACCGGATCCTCGGCGGTCCAAATCTTTCGTTCCGGGGTGTTGATATGCCCCAGTGCGGAGTGCAACGTGGTTGTTTTACCGGACCCGGTAGGCCCCACACAGAGGAATATGCCATAGGGGTGGGCCACCGCATCGAGGAAGAATTTCAAATTCCTGTCCGAAAGGTTCAATCTGTCCAGCGGCAGAGGCTCGCTGGCCGCCAGGATACGCAGGACCGCGTCTTCGTTTCCTCCATAAGTGGGGAGGGTGGCGACGCGGTATTCGATAACCTTGTCCCCATGCTTCAGTTGTATCTTGCCATCCTGAGGCAAGCGTCTTTCCGCTATGTTCAGGTTGCTCATGATCTTGACTCTGGCCAAAAGAGCCTTTTTCCAGTTGGCCGGAATCTCCTTGAAAACATAGCAGGCGCCGTCCTGCCGGTATCGGATGATGGTGTTGGACTTTCCGGGGTATGTCTCTATATGCACGTCTGAGACACCTCGGTTGTATGCCTCAATCAGCAGGTAATTGACCAGTTTCACCACGCCGGAGTCCCCCTCTTCCACGGTGATTCCCTCGTCGCTGAATTCCTGATCGGTGGCCTTTTCGTCGTTATTGGTCAGTTCCAGGTCGCTATCGTCAAATTCGCGCCCCACTATGGATTTCTTCTGGCCGGAAAGCTTGGCGATGATCTGGCCGATATCGCTTCGAAGGCCAACGAACATATCGAACTTGCCGCCGCGAATCATCAGCGGTATCTGGGCGACTTTGTTCTGGTCCGATGGATCCTCCACCAGCACGTGCATTTTCCCCTCCTCCTCGCGGAAAGGGGTCCATCCGTTAGCCTCCAGGAAGCTGAAAGGGTTTTTCTTGTTCAGCTTGTCCATCAGCGACAGGGAAGGCACGAAAGATTCATCGTAGGAGAAATAGGGGAGGTTGAAATAGGCTGACAAGGACTTTAGCACTTTTACCTGAGGAACCTTGGTGATCTTTATGAGCACCTCCTCCAGGGTCCAATTGCGCAGCCGCGCCTCCCGGATTGCCTTCTCCAGATCCTCCCGCGTGATAACGTTCTGGTGCATCAGCCAGTCGTACTTGGTCTTATACTTTACAGCCCTTTTCTGCTGGTTGAACAGGGCCAGACCCAGTACCTCCGCTATCTCCTGAACCGCATTCCGGTCGGCGTTTGTAAAGGCGGATCCCGATTTTTTATTGATGACCTGGATCACACCCATCAGGTATTTTTCATGCATCAGAGGGTAGGCCATCACCTGCTTTGTTCTGAAGCCTGTTTGTTTGTCCCAGTTCCTGTCGAATTTCAGGTCCGGGTATATAGCCAGTAGCTCGATATCGTTGTATGCGTCCGTGATGGCGATAGTAGAGCCCGTGGCCGCCACATATCCTGCTATGGAAAGCTTGTTGATGGGGACTCTTATCAACATGGCTTCGTCGCCAAGCTTGTATTTGGAGTAAATCTCCCGCTTCACCTTGTCCACGGCGTATATGGTGACCCTCTGGGCGTCCAGAAGGCTAAGGATTGGATTCTTCAGATTTATCAGCAGTTGGTCAAGATTCTCGGCGGAATGGATCTGGTGCGATATTTTGCGCAGCCTTTCCAGATATTGGACACGCTGGGTGTTGCCTGTGGAAGTACCTGGCGGTTTCACGGCGCTTTTCGTTTGACGAGTGGCAGCGGCGGGATCAGGTTTGTTCATCGTAAATCGTTCAGGTCCAATTTATTCCAAAGTATACTATAACTTTACAAGTATATATTTATATGGAGGTTTTGGCAATACGATTGCTGGCTTTCCATATTTCATTGAATAATAAGCGCAAACGTGCTAGTTGTAACGATTGTGCCCGAAAAATATTTGTAGTGTGTCATGACTGAATATTCCTGGTTGAAGAAACTTTTTTTCCCGGTGGGCCTGGCTCCGGGAGTGGAAGCTTTCATCCTGCAGACATATAGCTGGCGTCTTCGAATCGGCGTCATGCTGGGAATATTGTTTCTTCTTGCCGCCAACCTTCCCGATACGCTCCTCGCCCCCGGGCTATTCTGGAAGCTCTTCATTACGCGGATGCTCGCCGTTATTTTATGCTTCTATGCCTTATATCTTCTTCGTAGAGGTGGTTCCATAATCTATTTGACCAGGATTTTTTACTTCCTTGTGTTGGTGTGCGTCATCACCTCTGGAATTATTATATACATCACAGGCGGCTGCCACTCCCATTGGGCATTGGTCTCCGGACTGGTTGTTTTTATCGCTCTCACTGTTTCGTTGCTGCCACCCAGGATCATATTTATTGTTTTTATTATTAGCTTCACGGGTTACCTGATTCCGGCGATGATGGTGGGATTCCAGCACCACCTGCTGCAAACCTATACCCATCTCTTCTTTTACGCGGGATTCGGTGTTCTTTCCGTTTCCGTCTCCGCCTTGCAGCATGAGATGATACTGAAAACCGTCGCCGAGATCACAAGGTTCAAGCAGACGGCCTCCTCCCTGAAAGTAAGGGAGGAGGAGCTGTCCACCAGGAACATGGAGCTGCAAAAGCAAAAGGACAAGGCCCAGGACATGCACAGGGCCCAATCGGAATTTCTGGACAATATCAGCCACGAGCTGCGAACCCCGCTCACCAGCATAATAGGGTTTTCCAATCTGCTGGAGAGTTCCGGCGTCGGCCTGGGTAAAAACGAGATGCAGATGCTGGGTAAAATCCAGAGCCAGGGGGAGTCGCTACTGGAACTGATCGAAAACCTTATGGATCTATCCTCCATATCAAGCTCCAGCCTGACGCTGGACATGAAGCCTGTATTCCTGCCGCTGGTGATACACCAGGTGGTGGACTCCCTGCAGCAGGAGGTCGCCGCATCGGGCCACCAGGTGGTGGTGGATTGCAAACGGGATATCCCAAGGGTGACCGCGGATCATGAAAGGCTGACCCAGGTGTTTACACACCTCTTTTCCAATGCCGTAAAGTTCACTCCTAAAGGGGAGGGGCGGATTGAAATCGGTTGCCAGGTCCAGGATGGCCGGGTGGTCGCCTTTGTCCGGGACAACGGTATCGGGATAGAGCCGGGAAAGTCGGATCTTATTTTTCAGATGTTCCGGCAACTGGATGGCTCGAACACCAGAAAGCATGGTGGCGCGGGGATCGGCCTGCCCATCGTGAGGAGGATCGTGGATCTGCACGGGGCGGACCTGCAAATGAAAAGCGAGCCGGGAAAAGGTACCGAATTCCTTATTATATTCCAGGGTGAGACACTGGATAATACCCCGGCGAACAGCGGGAATTCCGACGCGAAAATGGCGTAGATCCAGGGTGGGGCCGGAGGGCCCCCACTATCCTCGAAGCGCCTTAATAGTAGTCTTCACATCCGCGCTCTTGAACACCGCACTGCCGGCCACGAGCACATTCACCCCGGCGGCGCGGACGGCGGCGGCGTTCTCCGGCTTGATCCCCCCATCCATCTGGATATCCACATCCAGCCCCAGCGCATCGATCATCCCCTTTAGTTTCCTTGCCCTTTCAAGGGAGCTTTTGATAAAGCTTTGCCCGCCGAAGCCGGGATTCACCGACATTATCAGCGCCAGATCCACCTCGGGCAGGATCGGCTGGATCATTTCGATGGGTGTGGCGGGATTTAGCGACACCCCGGCTTTTTTCCCCAGTTCCTTTATCTGGCATATGGTCCTGTGCAGATGGGGGCACGCCTCCACGTGGACGGTAATCAGATCCGCCCCGGCCGCCGCGAAATCGGCGATGTAGAGCTCCGGTTTTTCGATCATCAGATGCGCGTCCAGCGTCAGCCTGGTCAATGGGCGAATTGACTCCAGCACCAGCGGCCCGATGGTGAGGTTCGGGACAAAATGGCCATCCATCACGTCCAGGTGGACCCAGTCCGCCCCCGCCTCCTGGAGCATATCGATCTGCTGGCCCAACCGCGCGAAGTCGGCGGAAAGGATGGAAGGCGCCACCAGGATCTTTCTGCTATTCATGAAGTGCTCTCCAGCCTGCGCGGTGGTTATAAGTCATGGTTGTCCCTCCCGTCATGGTCCATGTTCAAAATCGCTTCACATCGGAGAGTTTGTTGTTCAAGAAGACCTTGGCGGAAGTCTTTCCTCTGATCTCCACAAGAAGCGACACCGTGTCCCCAGGCATGTGGACACGGTTGTAAACTTCTTTTTCACCTCCGGCGTTCTTTTGTATGATGGAAATATTCACAGGATCGGGCCCGGAGGGAATGGTGTAGAAAAATATGGTGTACGTTGGGGCGGCGGACGCCCCATTGTCCGTTCCCTCGGAAACCGCCAGCGATATTCCAGATCCCTTCTCCACCCTCCGACCGAACGGGGGATCGTGGGAGAGCACCGTGCCCTTAGCCTTTACCAGGTCGGGCCGGTATGCCACTTCACTCACTTTAAGGTCCAGCTCCGATATGGCCATCATGGCCTGCTCCAGGTTTTTATCCGCCAGGTCCGGGACCATCACATACCGGGGAGGAGGACCCTCGCTGACCAACACTGTCACCTCGCCACCCCGGTGGAGGAAGGAACCCGGGGGGGGAGACTGGGCCAGGGTGACTCCCTTTTCCGTGCCCTCCATGTGTAGCTGGATGACTTTATTGGCTCGAAGTTCGGCGTCGGCCAGCAGTCTGACAAGGCCCCTCTCTGTTGTATCCACAAGTTCAGGTGTCACCCGTGTCTTTGTCCCCTTGCTGATCACCACCTTCACATCCCGCCCGCGCTTGATGGGCGCGCCTGCTTCCGGTGTTTGCGAAATTATCCTGTCCTTCGCCACATCCTGGTGATAAGTCTGTCGCGCCACCTTCAGGTACAGGTCGTGCTGGTCCAGCGTCTCCAGAGCCTTTACTATGGTCTGGCCACGCACGTTGGGCGCCAAAATCTCCTCGCCACCTGTGTACATGGAGACCTTCAACACCACGATGGAGCTCACCACCGCCACCGTTACGAACAAAAAGGCAGCTTTTATATATTCCAGAAAACCGTTCATTAAATTCCCGTCCGGCGGGAAATCCGCCTGGCGCCATTGTACCAGAATCCCGCCATTACTTAGGTTCTCCCCCTTGCCCAGGCCACCGATAAAACGAAAAGCAGGGCCGCCACCAACGTCACAGCCGCCCCGGAGGCTACGTCGAACCTGTATGATATGAAAAGCCCGGCCAGTACAGACACCAGGGCCGACATTATAGACACCGCCATCTGTCCACGATAATTATCCGCCACGCCGCGCCCGATGGCCCCAGGGATTACCAGCAGCGCCGCGACGAGAATGATACCCAAAAGCTTTATCGACACCACCACCGTCACCGCCAGCAATACAAGCAGCGTGTCCTGGACAAGCCTGGTGTTTATTCCCCGCACCCTGGCCCATTCCTCGTCGAAGCAGTAAGCCAAAAGCTCCTTGAACAGCAGGAACACCGTAGCGGAAACGAGCGCCAGGGTAATCCCCGCCAGGATCACGTCGGCCCGAGACACGGCAAGTATCGAACCGAAAAGATAGGAGAACAGGTCCACCGTATATCCCTCGGCATACCCCAGGGCAACAACACCAATGGCCATGCTGGTGGCGAACACCACACCGATACCCACATCCTCGCTCACGCCTCCCCCCCGGGAAAGCCACCCTATTAAAAGCGCCACCGCCACGCAATAGACCATGGCGGAGAGGGTGGGATTGATACCGAACAAAGCGCCCAGCGCCATCCCCCCGAAGGCGGAATGGGATATACCGGACCCGATGAACGATAACCTCTTCAGCACGACAAATACGGAGACCATGGCGCAAAGCGCGCCTATAATCAGCCCTGCCGCCAATGCGCGCTGCATGAAGCCATGAGACATCATTTCAATCATTGCCGCCGCCCTCCCCATGGATGGGAAGATGCCTGTGGGGCACATCGTGCCCATGCATCACGATCTCCGTCCGGCTGCCGTAGGTCTTGCCGATCATTCCATCCTTTAGCGCCTCCTCCGGCGGGCCGTGCAAAAACACCTTCTGGTTCAGGCATATCAGGTCATCCACCATGCTGGTGATCACCCCCACATCGTGGCTCACCAGCGCGATGGTTATCTTGTTCGCATCTTTGAGCCGGGTGAGCATGGCGTAAAAATCGTCCTGGGCCACAGGATCCACGCCGGTGGTTGGCTCATCGAGCAGCAGAAGCTTCGGCCCGGCGCACAGCGCCCGGGCGATCAAGGCTTTCTGCCGTTCACCGCCGGATAACGACCCGAATCTATTTTGGGCCTTCCCTTCGATCCCCACCGCTTCCATCGCCTCCATAGAAGCGGCCCGGTCCGCATTCCCATACCTCCTGCCTATCTTGTCTGGACCCAGTCTACCCATCATCACCACATCCAGGGCCGACACGGGAAAGTCACCAACAAGACCGCTTATGCTTTGGGGGACGTATCCGATGAGGCCATGGGAATCGCCAGGCTTGTGCCCGAACACCAGCACAGAGCCGCGCTGGGGATGAATCAGACCCAGCAGAACTTTCAGCAATGTGGATTTGCCCGCGCCGTTGGGCCCTAATATCCCGGTGAAGGAACCGGCCCTGATATTGAGGGTGATATCGTCCAGCGCCACGCGGCCACCCAGGATCACAGTCAGCCCTTCCACCTGGACCAGGTTAATATCGCTCATTCCTTATCCCTGGCTGGAGGCGGTGAAGCGCTTGTTCGCCGAATCCCAGGTGAACAAGGACTCCCCTGCAGCCTTCCCTCCCATCACCGATATCACGACGTGGAACGCGTCCGGGTAGGACGGCTCCTCCCCCCACATGGCCGCCCGGTGGTCTTCCTCGCTCCAATAGGCGCCATGGTCCGGGTGGGAATGGTAGAAACCCACCACCTCCAGCCCATTTCGGGCCGCATCCCGGAAAGCGTCCCGCAAATCATTCGGGTCCATGAAGTATCCGGTATCAGCGCCGCGCTGAAAAGCCGCTGGGTCGCGACGCCGCATTTCATCCTGTATATTGCCGCAGGGGCGCACCTCGTTTCGGGAAGGATCCCCCGGCATTCCAAGCACCAGACCACAACACTCGCTGGGGAATTCCTCCTCCGCATGGCGCCGCATCACCGCCAGGTCTTCCCCCCGCAATTGGCGTTTCATGGGGCTCTGGTCCATATTTTCAGCTCTGGCTATTAAAAGGCTCGATTATACCCTTAAATGACACCTCCGCGTAGAGGGCAAGCCCACCTGCGAATTGCCTCAAATTAAATGTAACCGAAGTAAGGGGCGAAAATGATTCGGCGCCTCATGTTTCATGTAACCGAAAGGAGCGTGGAATATGGGGAAAAACTCGCGAAAAGAA
>JAOUMU010000146.1 GCA_029881335.1 Nitrospinota bacterium
AGAATGCCTTGCCAAGATCAGGGTCCGATACCGCAAAGCCGGACGCAAGGAAAAAGGCGCCATCCTCTCCGAATTCTGCGCCGTTTGCGGCTGCGACCGCAAATACGCCATCCGGATCCTCAACGCCAAAAAGAGGGCGCCTGCCCGCAAGCCAGGCCCAAAGCCGGTTTACGACCAGGCCGTCATAATCCACAGAAACAGGGTAGCCCAGGATGGCTTATAATGAATCGACTAAGGAGATACGATGACTCTGGTAAAAATGGCTTGGCGCAACATGTGGCGCAATAGACGCCGCACCATCGCCACCACCAGCGCGTTGACCCTGGCGCTGCTGGTGACGGTGCTCTACTCGAGCATGCTTGAGGGTTTCCTCGGCGCCATGATGAGCGATTCTTTGGACTACGAGGTAGGCGGCGCACAGGTCTTCGCCAGGGGCTATCAGGAAAAGCCGTCTCTTTACACAAGCATGGAGGACTCCGTCGCTGTCGTGGATCGGCTCGAAAAGGCAGGATTGCCCGCCTCTGGGCGTTTGCTGGGGGCGGGGTTGGTTGCAGCTGGAGATTCATCGGCCGGAGTCCAGCTGCGGGGCATCGACATCGCCCGGGAGGCGATGGTTCTGACGATTCATGAACAGGTACACAATGGCAAGTGGCTGGATCCTGGGGACCCATCCGGGGTGGTGCTTGGCCACAAGCTGGCGAACACTCTGGGCGTCAAGATCGGCGACGAACTGGTGGTGCTGTCCCAGGCGACAGACGGCAGCCTCGCAAATGAGATATATTACCTGCGGGGAGTATTGCGGGGCGTTGGGGATATGACCGATCGCTCAGGCTTGTTCATGACCGCGCCGGCGTTTCGCGAGCT
This sequence comes from Nitrospinota bacterium, assembly GCA_029881335.1. Taxonomy (GTDB): domain Bacteria; phylum Nitrospinota_A; class UBA7883; order UBA7883; family UBA7883; genus JAOUMU01. The sequence goes on from JAOUMU010000146.1 coordinate 865, forward strand.
GATGTTCTTCCCCCGGGGGGCGCATCAGATAATGATCAAACGCCAGCCCGCAATGCCCCTGCCCGAGCTAAAAGAGACCGCTCAAGGGGTGGCCGGGCCGCACGATGTCCAGACCTGGCGACAGCTCATTCCGCTCCTGTCCACCATGATAGATTCTTCACGGGGGATGGTCATGTTCATGTTCTTTATCCTGAACGTGGTGGTGGGGATCGTGATCGCCAACGCCATGCTGATGGCGGTGTTCGAACGCATCAAGGAGTTCGGGATGTTCAAGGCGCTGGGCGCCAGCCCCGGCAGTGTGCTGCTACTGATCTATTATGAGAGCATGATGCAGGTGATGATGGCTATCATCATCGGGGTGTTCCTCAGCATCCCGCTGCTCTGGTATCTCTCCACCGTGGGGATAGACATGAAGAGCATGGCTGGCGTGTCCGCCATGGGCATAGCCATGGCCAGCGAGTGGAAGGCTATGGTGACTCTCCAGTCCTATATTTCGCCCATGGCGATGATGATCTTCGTGGTATCGATAGCTGTCATCTACCCGTCGGTAAAGGCGGCTTTGATCAAACCCATCGAGGCGATGCGCTATAACTGACGGGATAAGATTATGGGATTTGTTAGCCTGGGAAAGATGGCGTGGCGCAGCCTGTGGCGCAATCCGCGCCGCACCATCATCACCCTGTCCTCCATCTCTTTGGCGGTGATGCTCTCCATCATAGGCACGGGGATGAACGACCGCGTCTGGAAGGATGTGATCGACGTGGCAGCCCGTATGGGTGGCGGTCATGTCACCATTCAGCATCCGGAGTACGCGGAGAAGCCGACCCTCACCCGCACGGTCATGGACACTGACGACAAGGCCGCCCTGGCGATAAGGAACAAGAATGTCACCAGGGTAGTATCCCGCATCGTCGGGCAGACCCTGCTCTCCACGGCCTATGATAGCTTCGGGGCCGGGTTCATCGCCTTCGATCCAACAAAGGAGGACCCGAGTACGCTCTCCATCCTTGAGGGTATCAAGGAAGGGAGAAACTTCACCGCCGTCGATCGGCGCGGAATCCTGTTGGGGGACACATTGGCCAGAAACCTGGGCGCAAAGCTGGGCAGGAAGGTGGTCTATACCATGACCAATAAACAAGGGGAGATCGTCCATAGTCTGGCTCGAGTGACCGGGATCATCAAATCCGGATCCCCTTCAATCGATCTGGGGCTTTGTCTGTTGCCCTTGGACTCGGTCCGCAAGGAACTGGGCTATGCGCCCGACGAAGCCACCCTTGTCGCGGTCTTCTTGCGGGATAGCCGTAAAAGCGGCTCCGTGGCCCAGGAACTTGGTATGAGGCTGGATGGGAAAAACGCCGTGCTGACCTGGCAGAAATCCCAACCGGATCTGGAATCCATGATCGCCATGAAAAAGGGGGGCATGGTCTTTTTCGAAATGCTGATCCTTTTGCTCTGCGCCGCGGGTATCTTCAACACTGTATTTGTGAGCGTCATGGAGCGCCTGCGGGAGTTCGGCATTATGATGGCCATCGGTTTATCACCCTGGCGGCTCTTCGGTCTGGTGATGCTGGAAAGCTTCTGGCTGGCCTTGGTGGGTCTGGCCAGCTCCATGCTACTGACCCTGTGGCCTTATCATTACCTGAACACGACTGGTCTGGACTTGAGCGGCCTCTATGGCGGGGAGAAGCTGGATGTGGCAGGGATCGGGATGAGCGCCATTATGAAGGTGGAGATCTACCCAGAAAACGCCCTGGCCATCGCGGTGGCGGTGGTGATCGCAACCCTGCTTTCGGGATTGTACCCGGCCTGGCGGGCCGGGGGAGTGAATCCTGTGGACGCCATCAAGCTGGTGTAGGAAGAGCGGCAATGGGCGATACCACACCTGACTCATATCCGCCATATGCGCAATGTATCAGACGCCTCTGTATGCTACTGAATTACTGGCCCCAGAATGTTCGTGGCATTAATCGCTATGCGTCAAGAATATTCATAGTTGCGGGAGAAAGCTTGCCGAAGAGGCTCTGTTGGAGAAAAAAGAATCTCTAAAGAAAGCCAGCAAGCTAAAAGACCAGATCGTCACGCTGGTCTCCCACGCTTTGTGCGCGCCTCTGGGCGCCATCCTTTTGCATTCGCGTTACATGGTCACAAGGCGGAGCGTATGATGTCGTGCAGCCTGAGTATCCCCATGGGTTTGCCGTGGCCATCAACCACCGGCAGTATCGATATCTGAGTCTGGCGGTTTTCCATGATCTCCATGGCCGCCGCCGCCGAATCATCCGGGCGCGCAAACACCGGGTTGCGGGTCATGAAGTGGCGCACCTCTTCATCCAGCCGCTGCGCCTTGTCCACAATGATACGCTTAAGATCGCCATCCGTGAGGACGCCGGTGAGCCGCCCATTTTCATCCACGATACTGAGGCCGCCCAGCCTGCTATCCACCAGCGCTACCACCGCCTGGCGAAGGGTCACGTTCTCCCGCGACACAGGATTCAGACCAGGCGCCAGCAGGTCCCCCACCTTTGCGGTGAGCAAAAATCCCAATCTGCCTGCTGGATGGAATCGGGCGAAGTTTTCCGGCTTGAAATCGCGGGCCACGATCAGGGCGCCGGCCAGGGCGTCGCCAATGGCCATGGCGGCGGTGGAGGAGGTCATGGGCGCCAGGTTGAGCGGGCAGCCTTCCGACTCCACCATCATCGGCAGAGTCACGTCCGCCTTTGCGGCCAAGGGGGATTGAGGCTGGTTGGTAATTGCTATGGTCGGGTTATTATTGTTCTTCAGGAAAGGAACCACTTCCAGGATCTCCCGGGTCTGTCCGCTTTTGGAGATGAGGATCGCGGCGTCCCGCTGGCGTATGGCGCCCAAATCGCCATGTAGCGCGTCGCCAGCGTGGATGTATGCCGCGGGGGCGCCGGTGCTGGTGAGGGTGGCGGCGATCTTTTGCCCTACGAGGCCGCTTTTCCCCAGTCCGATTATGTATATAGTCCCCTCACAGCGGAGCAGGATTTTGGTGGCGATTATAAACGCCTCCGATCGCACCACTTCACCGAGCCTGGCCAGGGCCTCTGCCTCGGCGTGGATCACATTTGCCGCGGCGTCTATTGCTTTGCCCAGGGAGTTGTCGCTCATGGTAGGAGCCCTGACGGACCGCGCCCGCAAATGCAAGGGCCGAAATAAGTCATGGTTGAATTCATCGCCGAATTATATACTCACAAGGGCGGCGTTGGCTTAATAAATTACGGAAAATGTATTGGACACACAGGTTAGCCTTCACTTCAGACATAAGCGGAGAGGACCAGGCGCAATGCTGAAAAACGCATTTGCCATCATTGGCGCCCTTGCGTCGCTTTTTGTACTTTCCGCCTTTACAGGGGCATACAAGCCGGTGGAAAGCTGGCTCTCCTCCGCTGAGTATTCCTCGGAGTGCGACTATATAGTGCTTCTGCCGGCGGGGCCGGTTCCCAATTCCGCCACCCTGGCCCGCGCCTACAAGACCGCCGAGGAATTCGCCAAGAACCCGACCGCCAGGGTGATCGTCTCCCACAAGATGGAGAAGCGCTACATAGGCTCTACTCTATGGACCATTAAAGTGGAGCTTATGCTGCGCGGCGTGCCCGGAGAAGCGATCATCCTGGAGAAACAGGCGCGCTCCACCAACGAACACGCAAGGTATATAAAGGAGAGCAAGCTGGGGAATTATAAAAAGAACAGCTATCTGCTGGTCACCTCACCTACGCATATCAAACGATCTGTCATGGCGTTTCGCGCCGCCGGTTTCCAGCAAGTGTACGGGGCCTCCGCCACCGCGGAAAACGGCTGGGAGGATTTGGGTCAAGGACTTTTTCTGCGATACCAGGCCTGGGACCGGCTGGCGGACCAGATATTTGTCATCCGCGAATTGGTGGCGATAGCCGTTTACAAGCTGCGGGGTTGGGCCTAATTTATGAATAGGAGGCGGAGAGCCATGGGGCGACTATATTGTGTGTTTTCCGCGGCCATGATCCTGGCCGGGGTGACGATGGCGCCTGGGCTGGCTGGGGCGGCGGAGATTGACGAAATCCGGCGGCAGTTCCACGAGAACGTCGGCCGGGAACTGGCTAATATAAAGGACATGGCCGCTGTGGAGGAGATCTCCACTCGTCTGCCAGGTGGGAAAACATTGCGTCAGAGGGTGAAGTTATTCACCAAAGGGTCAATGATACGTTATGAAGCGGAGGCCGCCCTGCCCAGTGGCGAGATAATAAGATTCCTAAGTATCTTCAATGGCGAGGGGGCATGGACCATTACTCCCGATGGGAAAAAGGTGGAAATCAGCAAGGATACCCATGGCAGTGTACGGCCAGATCCCGTTCTGAAATATATCGAGCTTTCCCTGGGGCCGGACTCAAAGGTTGTGGGCAAGGAAAAGTATGAGGGAAAGCATGCTGTGATTGTAGACAATGGCGCTGGGCAAACCCTATGGCTGGAAGAAAAGAGCATGGTTCCACTGAAGCTGGAAGCGCCTGGCCAGATCGGATCCAGGGGGGAATGGATATTCCAAAATTTCAAACGGGTCAGCCAGGTGGCGGATATTCCTCACGAAATCAAATATGTCGCCGAAGACGTGGTTTTCTATCACCATGTAATGTTGGTGGCGATCAACGCCGGGCTGGAGGATTCTCTTTTTGATCCCGATGGTCTTTCCGATATAAAGCCGGAATCGGCGACACCAATGTCTCCGGCCCCAATGCCCGATTCGCCGGTACCCCAAATCATCCTGCCCCATCCGGGGAATTAAAGGCGGTGTTTGCCGGGGATACCTTCCGGCTTGGGTCCTCTTTTGGATTGCCTGGTTGGTTGCGTCCCCCCATAATGATTCCCCATGTTGCGCTATAAAATAACAATGACACCGGGGGCCGGGGAATGAGCTTACTGGACGTTTCAATCGTGGGCGTCTACCTGGCCTGTGTCACCGCCATGGGATTCTTCTTTTATAAAAGGGCCTCCACATCACGGGGATTCGTGGCGGCAGAGGG
>JAOUMU010000171.1 GCA_029881335.1 Nitrospinota bacterium
CTGATCTGCCCAACGTTAAAGTGGGCCACTACACCCACCCCTCCGGCGCCACCGGCTGTACGGCAATAATACTGGATCGGCAGTGCTCCGCTTCTTTTCATGTGGGCGGCGGCGCTCCCGGCACACAGGAGACCGACCTTTTGCGGCCCGGAATGCTGGTGGGCGCTATCGACGCCATAATGCTCTCCGGTGGCAGCGCCTTCGGCCTGGACACCGCGGGAGGCGCCAGACGATACTTGGCCGAACGAGGTCGCGGATTTGGCGGCGCAGGCTACAAAGTGCCCATAGTCCCGGCGGCGGTGATATTCGACCTTCCAGAGTCTGAAGGCGAAAGGATGCCCGGAGTGGAGGAAGGGTATCTGGCGTGCAAGGCTTCGGAAAATCCCGCCTCAGCCGAGGGGAGAGTGGGCGCAGGCGCAGGCGCCACCGTGGGGAAATTCATGGGCCGCGAAAAAGCCTCTTTGGGGGGGCTGGCTTCACGTTCAACTACCGTGGAAGGAGTGGCGCTGGGCGGGCTGGTGGTGACCAATTGCTATGGCTCGGTGTGGGATCCCTTCACTAACATAATGGCCGCTGGCCCCATAGACGCAAAAGGCCGGCCGATAGACTACCTGGGCGCAACAACAGCCCCTCCTGCCTTTGGAAACACCGCGCTGGGGGTGGTGGTCACCGACGCCAGGCTGGACTCGGCCAGCGCCCAGCGGGTGGCGATGATGGCTCACGACGGCTGGGCGCGCAGCGTAAGGCCCAGCCACACGCCATATGACGGGGATGTGATCTTCGTGGTCAGCATCGGCGAGAAAAAGATGGAGCTTGCCAGGCTGGGGGCGATGGCGGCCTGGATGATCGAACGGGTGACGGTGGCCTCGGTGGGGGGCTGAAATCCACCGGGCTAAGGCGCGTCTACCATTTCATCGGTGAGCCTGAGGAATATGGACTCCAGGTCCTGCTCGCTGGCATGGGAGTTGGCTTTTAGCTCTTCCATGGTCCCCATGGCAACGATCTTCCCCTTGTTCAAAATGGCGATTCTGTCGCACACCTCCTGGGCGATTGCCATGGTGTGGGTAGACACCAGCACCGTCTCCCCACTGTCCGCCATCTCCCGGAACAGCCCCTTCACCTGCCGCATCCCCTTGGCGTCCAGGCCCACCATCGGCTCGTCGATGATCAGCGCCTTGGGATTGTGAATCAGAGCCGAGGTGATGATCAGCTTCTGCCGCATGCCGTGGGAATAGCTCTCCACCAGTTCATCCAGCCAGTCGGTGAGCAGAAACATTTTCAGAAGCCTCTCCTGGCGTTCAATCACGGCGGGATCCCTGTCCACCCGGAATATCTCCCGCACAAACTCCAGGAACTCGTGGCCGGAAAGCTTTTCATAGATGAACGGCTTATCCGGGACAAAGCCGATAACCTGCTTCGCCTCCAGTGGATTGCTCTGCACATCGTGCCCATCCACGGACATCTTGCCGATTGTGGGGATCAGAAGCCCGGCCAGCATCTTCATGGTCGTGGTTTTTCCCGCGCCGTTGGGGCCCAGCAATCCGAACACTTCGCCGGCTTTAACCTCCAGGCTAAGGCCGTCCACCGCCACTGTTTTGCCGTATATCTTGGTTACGTTCTCTATTTTAATCATCGTTCCATTCTAAACGGATTCGCCAACACGATAGCACAATAAAAAAGCCGGACCGTCTAGGGGTAGTGGTGGGTCGGTCCGGCTTTTTCGGTCGGCGTCATAGGGGGGGACCGCCGACCTTGACAACTCTCCTAATTAATATCGATCTTTTTAGGCTTCGCCTGCTCGGTTTTTGTCACAGTCAACTCCAATACTCCATCCCGGTAACTAGCGGTTACCTTCTCCGGATCGACATCGGTGAACTTGAGTGAGCGGGTGAAAGCGCCGTATCGTCGCTCCACACGATAACACTTCTCCTCCTTCTGCTCTTCCTTCACGGTCTTCTCGCCGCTGATGGTCAGCACTCCATTTTCCAGCTCGATCTTGATCTCCTCCTTGGTCATGCCGGGCGCCTCCAGTCGAACTTTATATTCAGTCTCGGTCTGGCTCACATCCATCGCGGGGACCCAGCGCTCTCTCGCGGTCAGGCCCTCCTCGTTCCACATCTCTTCAAAAAGCGCCGGGAACCTGAAGGGGGTAAACTCCGGATGTACGTTGCGGCTCTTGTCTCTTCTGGTCAGTATCATGGCTATGTCCTCCTGATTTAATTGCTTTGATATTGCCTTTTCAGTATCCATATTATTTGTACTATCGCTTGATTGGGATATAAAACTGCCCACGGTCGGGGTCAAGGCGAGATGTGAATTTTTTGTTTGACGGAAAGTATTTATGTGTATATTATATTTAATTAATACTAAATAGCATCTAATTATCGCTAATATGGCCGCTCCTGAGTTAAAATTCGACGACGCCTATTGGGAAGGGCTTGTGGAAGAATACAAGGACCTGATGCGGGATAATCCCAGAAGTTATGTTTACGTTCCCCTGGCGGACGCGCTGGTCTACCTGGGTCGGATCAACGAAGCCATCGAGGCGTTAAGCTGGGGGCTGACTCACTTGCCGGAAAGCCGGGCGGCCAAGATTATGCTGGCCGAGCTGCTGTACGATATCGGCGATATGGCGGGCGCCAGGCTGTTGCTGGAGGATGTGGTGGGCCGATGGCCCGATCTGCTGGAGGCTGCCAGCCTGCTTTGCAGGATATACGAAATGGAGGGGGAAATAGAATCCGCCGGGACGCTGGCCGAATCGCTGCTCGATTATTATCCTAATTCCTCATCGGTAAAAGAGATGGTTCAGTATTACACGCCACAAAGCCCTCCCAGGGCGATCGCGCCCACCGAAAGGGCGATCGCGCCCACCGAAAGGGCGATCGCGCCCACCGCAATGGAAAAGGAACTCACTGATTCACGTTTGTCAGGGGGCAGTGAAACGGATGAAGAAAAGGGTGGAGAATTGCGCGCTCTGGAGACGATACTGGAGAACATAGATCACATAAAAATTGAGGAGCAAGGCGACGATGGCTAAAATCACAGTAATCCATGGACCCAACCTGAACATGCTGGGGAAAAGGGAGCCGGATATTTACGGCGCCATGGATTTGAGCCAGCTCGACGATGCCATCCGCCGGATGGGAGATCAACTGGGGCACCTGGTGGAAATCTTCCAAAGCAACCATGAAGGGGATCTGGTGGATTATATTCAGGGCCAGGGCGGCAAGGCGGATATGATCCTGATAAATCCCGGCGCATACACCCACACCAGCGTGGCTATTCGCGACGCTTTGCTGGCCGTGGGCATTCCGACGATAGAGGTTCACATGTCCAATGTCCACAAGCGGGAGGAGTTCAGAAAGATATCATACATCTCCGACATCGTGGTTGGTACGATCGGTGGGTTCGGCGCGCAAAGCTATCTTTTGGCCCTTGCTGCCGCAGCTGGTGTGGTGGGCGGCGGAAGGCAGTAATGATCCTGGATGACCCTCAAAAGGCCGCTGCGTATATCCAGCGGCGAAGGGCGGAAACCTCCCGGCTGGCCGACTGGGGCCTGTACGATACCCTAATGGTCACATGCATGAAAAACATCCGGTACCTCACCGGATTTTCCGGCACGGCGGGCGTCCTGTTGCTGGCAAAGGATGAAGCCTGGCTGATAACCGATTTCCGATACGTGACCCAGGCCTCGGAGCAGACCACAGGCGTGACCATTCACGAAGCCAAGGACTCCCAGGCCGCCGTGGAGCAACTGTCTTCCAGATTGGGAATAAAAAGTATCGGCTATGAGGCGGATCATATAACAGTCTCCTCCCTGGGAAATCTGGAGTCGAAGCTTGGTGGTATTCGACTGGAACCCACTGAAGGAGTGGTGGAGCAGGCCAGGCTTGTGAAGGATGTAGCGGAGCTGGAAGCTTTGGACAGGTTGGTGGATATGCTCGGTGAGTCGATCGAATTCGCCCGTTCC